>NZ_JBHYMS010000051.1:0-55092 GCF_042743185.1 Inquilinus sp. NPDC058860
AGGAGATCATCGCCGACCGGCGCGCTGCCGGCCTCGCTCCGCCCAAGCCCGGATCCTCGCAGTAGACCACACTGCGGTCCTCACCGGATGCTGACCCCGAAAACCTCCGCACCCCCGCTCAGATTATCCTGCGGTGCCCGGCACCGGCGTGTTGAGCAACTGCTGCTCCCACAGGTACGCGATGCCGCTGCCGGCGGCATGGTGCTTGAGCACGTCCGTCAGCTCTGCGGCGTGATCGGTCCGGGCCCAGTCCCGCTGCCATTCCGACGCCAGCGCCAGCCAGGTCATCATGTTCGCGCCGGCCCCGATCATGCGCTGGATGGCGACCTCGTGGGCCTCGACCGAAGTCCCTCCCGAGGCGTCGGTGATGACCGTCACATCCCAGCCTTCGCCGAGAGCGTGGATCACCGGCATCGCGACGCAGATCTCGGTCCACAGGCCGGCGATGATCAGCTGCTTGCGGCCTGTCGCCTTGACCGCATCCACCACCTTTCGATCCTCCCAGGTGTTGATGAACGTCCGGTCGATCACCTCCTGACCGGGGAACACATCGGTGATTTGCGGGAAGATGAGGCCGCCCCGATCAGCGATCACGCTGGTCAGGATGGTGGGGACACCGAAGGCCTTGGCGGCCTTCGCCAGAGCCGTCGAATTGTTGACCACCGCCTGCGGATCGTGGCTGTTCAGGTTCGTGAGCTGGTAGGGCTGGTGGTCGATCAGAACGAGTACCGAGTCCTCGGGACGAAGGAGCGACGCAAGGCCGTTACGAAAGGTCATCGTTGCATCCTTTGCTGCCGCCCATCAGCGGCATTGGTTTTGCGGGAGACATGCGCCAGGGGCGACATTGCCTGGGGCCTGTATTGCCGCTTCCGTTCGAGATGCAGTAGCACCCTTTCATGTGAAGCTGTGTCGCGGAAAGGGGAACGCCAAATGGACATCGAAGAGCTGCGGACCTTCGTGGAAGTGGCTGATGCCGGGGGAGTTTCGCCTGCTGCGCTCCGGCTCGAGGCGGAACTGGGTGTCCAGCTTCTTGCACGGACCACCCGGGGCACCGCTCTCACGGAAGCAGGGGCCACGTTCCGGGACTATGCCGCCCGAGTCTGCGCCGAGATCGACGTGGCCAGGGAAACGATCCTGCCCGCCGGCGACCTTCGCGGCCGCTTGCGGGTTGCCGTGCCGCTTTCCTTCGGCCCGACCCACTTCGCTCCCATCCTCGCGGAAATGGCGCGCCGCCACCCCCGGCTCCAGATCCACACCTGCTACAGCGACCGCTTCGTCGATCTCATCGCAGAGGGTTATGATTGTGCGATCCGGGTCGGCTACCTTCAGGACTCCAACCTGATCGCAAGACGCGTCGGACCGATCTACGGGAAGCTCGTCGCGAGCCCGGACTACATCGAGGCGCACGGGTCGCCCGAGACGCCGGAGGAACTCGCCGCTCACGAGGCTCTCATGCAGGGCACCGAAAGCTGGCAGCTCATGGATGGCGACAGGATCATCACGGTTCGTCCGCAGGGGCGCTTCAAGGCCGACAACGGCATGGCTCTGGTTGCCGCCGCAACAGCAGGACTCGGGATCGCGTACCTGCCCGATTGCCTCACCCATGACCATGTGGCCTCCGGCGCGCTCGTGCCGGTCATGACACGTCATCCACCGCCTCCGGCCGGTGCATATGTCGTCCGCCCGCCAGGTCAGCATCCCGCACGGAAGATACGGGTCCTCACCGAACTGCTGATCGAGTATTGCGAACCGGCTCCGCCCCGGTGAGGGGGCTCGAGACGGGGCCCGGCTGCCTTCAGGCCTTCGACAGCTCCGGCAGCGCCGCGCGGATGCGGGCGATGTGCTCCGGCCCGATGCCGCAGCAGCCGCCGACCAGCGAGGCGCCGAGCCCGACCCAGCGCCGGATCCAGCCGAGATAGCTGTCGGGGTCGAGGTCGGCCCGCAGCTCCGACAGACCGTCATTGGCGGCGGCGTCCTCCGGCTGCGGCGGGAAGGCGTTGGCATAGACGCCGATCCGGGCCGGGGCCGCGCCGATCACCCGCGCGGCAGCCGCGACGGCGTCGCCCATCGCCTCGGGCTGGCTGCAGTTGAACAGCACCGCCTCGGCGCCGAGGTCGAGCGCCGCCCGCACCGCGTCCTCGACCGGCTCGCCCGAGCGCAGCCGCGGCGCGCCGGGCTCGGGCCGCTCATCCTCGATGGTGAAGGAGATCCACAGCGGCTTGCCGTGCCCGGCCACGGCCGCGGCGGCCGCGGCGACCTCGCGGATCGAGCTCTGGGTCTCGGCCAGCCAGAGGTCGACATGCGGGGCCAGCCCCTCGACCAGGACCCGGGCCAGCTCCGGCGCGCGCTCCGGCTCGAACAGGTCCGGCCGGTACGAGCCGAACAGCGGCGGCAGCGATCCCGCCACCCGCACCGGGGCGGCGGCCGAGGCCGCGGCCTGGCGCGCCAGCCGGCCGGACAGATCGGCCAGTTCCAGCCCCCGTGCAGCAAAACGCTCTTCGCCGATGTGGAAGGGTACCAGCGCATAGCTGTTGGTGGTGATCACCTGCGCCCCGGCGGCGATGAAGGCCTCGTGTGCCGCCCGCACCGTCTCCGGCGCCTCCAGCAGCGCCAGCGCCGACCATTCCGGCTGCCGGAACGGCGCCCCCATCCGGGCGAGTTGCCGTCCCATGCCGCCATCCAGCAGCGTCACGTCGAGTCCTGACATGTCGAATCCTTCCGCGCCGGCCCGGAGCCGAGGGCCTTGCCATATCGTCGGACTTATATTACTGCGATGGAAATTCGGTCAAATGGCATCAACAACAGATGTGCCATGTTCTTTGCCCGGGCACGCACAGCCGGGCGTCGAGACGCCGAACTCCCCACAATCCCAGGACCCCTGATGCCGCGCTTCGGACAGATCTTTTCGGCCGCCCTCGCCGCCGCCCTGCTGTGGGGCGGCGCCGCCCACGCCCAATCGACGATCAGGATCGGCCTCGACGCCGAATCCTACCCGCCCTTCTTCTCGAAGGCGCCGGACGGCAAATGGGTGGGTTGGGAGATCGACCTGCTGGGCGCGGTCTGCCGCCAGCTCGGCGCCGACTGCCCGATCACCGAGATCGCCTGGGACGGGCTGATCCCGTCGCTGCAGCAGAACCGCATCGACCTGATCTGGTCGTCGATGACGATCACCGGCGAGCGACGCCAGGTCATCGACTTCACCGCGCCCTATCACGGCAGCGAGACCCTGTTCATCGGCCCGAAGGAGGATGCGACGAAGGTGGATTGCGCCCAGCCGGACAGCTTCTCCGGCAAGGTGATCGGGGTCCAGGCCGGGACCAACCATTCCGCCTTCGTCGAGGCGCGCTTCACCGGCAAGGCCGAGATCAAGACCTACGACAAGCTCGACAACGCCCTGGCCGATCTGACGGCCGGCCGGGTCGACTATGTCCAGGAGAGCAAGGGCACGCTCGGCCATTTCCTCGCTTCCGCCGAGGGCGCGGATTTCGAGGTGAAGTCGATCTGCCCGGCCGATCCGGTGCTGGGCGAGGGTGTCGGCGGCGGCCTGCGCAAGGGCGACGACGCCCTGCGCGAGACCGTCTCCGGCGCCATCCGCGCTGTGGTGCAGAGCGGGGAGTGGGACGCGATCACCGCCAAGTATCCGGGCTTGTCGGAGGCCATCACCAAGCCGCAGTGAGGCTCTCGTGACCGCCGACCCGTCGCTGCTGTCGCTCCTGTCCTTCGGGGACGGGGGCTACGGCGGGCAGCTGCTCGATGCCTTCGTCCTGACCGTCGAGATCTCGGCCTGCTCCTATGCGCTGGCGCTGCTGTTCGGGCTCGCCGGCGCCAGGCTGAAGCTGGCGCGCGGCCGGGTGCCGCGCCTGCTCGGCGGGCTCTACACGGCGACGATCCGGGCGCTGCCGGAGCTGCTGCTGCTGCTGATCGCCTTCTTCGCCGGGACCGCGCTGCTGGCCTCGGCGCTGCAGGCGCTCGGCTTCGCCGGCGATGCGGTCGAGCTCGACCCCTTCGTGGTGGCGGTGACGGCGCTCGGCTTCATCCAGGGCGCCTATATGACCGAGGCGCTGCGCGCCGGCTTCCAGGCGGTGCCGCCGGGGCAGGTCGAGGCGGCGCGCGCCCTCGGCATGGGGCGCCGGCTGGTGCTGCGGCGCGTCAGCCTGCCCCTGGCGCTGCGCCACGCTCTGCCGGCGATGGGCAACATCTGGCTCAACGCGACCAAGGATTCCGCGCTGGTCAGCGTGCTCGGCGCCTTCGCCGACATCCTGAAGGCCAGCAGCCTGGCCGCGGCGGCGACCAAGCACTACCTGTTCTTCTACACCGTCGCCGCCGGCGCCTTCCTGCTGCTCAGCCTCGTTTCCCTGCTGCTCCTGGACGTGCTGGAGCGCCGGGCCAGCCGCGGGCTGCGGAAGCCGGCATGATCTCGCTGCCCTTCCTGCTCGACCAGGTGATGCCGGCGCTGGTCGCGGCGATCCCGGTGACGCTGGCGCTGTTCGGCCTCAGCGCCGCCGCCAGCCTGCTGCTCGGCATCCCGCTCGGCCTGGCGATGGCCTGGGGGCCGAAGCCGCTGCGCTGGGCGGTGCGCAGCTATTCGCTGGTGATCCGCGGCACGCCGCTGCTGGTGCAGATCTACATCCTCTACTACGGCTTCGGCCATCTGGTGCCGGCCGGCTGGATGCGGCAGGGCTGGGCGGCGCCCTATCTGCGCGACGCCTTCTGGTACGCCCTGGTCGCCCTGTCGCTGAACGAGACCGCCTATGTCGCCGAGCTGTTCCGCGGCGCCATCCGCGGCGTGCCGGAGGGCGAGGTCGAGGCCGCCCGCGCCTTCGGCATGACGCGCGGCCAAGCGTTCCGCCGGATCGTGCTGCCGCGGGCGGTCGGGCTGTGCCTGCCGGCCCTGGCGAACGAGGCGGTGCTGCTGCTGAAATCCACCGTCCTGGCCTCGACCATCACCGTCTTCGATGTGCTGGGCACCGCCAACACCATCCGGAGCCGGAGCTTCCGCGTCTACGAGCCGCTGATCGGCGCGGCGCTGATCTACATCGTCCTGGTCGGGCTGCTGACCCTGGCCTGCGGCTGGGTCGAGCGGCGGCTGAACCCGCAGCTGCGCCCCGCGCCGCCCGGGCGGCACGACGGCTCTGGCGGCCGGAGGACGGCCTATCGCGGCAGGCCGGCCATCCCGAGGCCCGACGGCGGCTCCGCCTGAACCAGGCCCATGCCCATGGCCAGCCACACCAGATGGGCGTCGGTGCGGGCGCCGAGCTTCGCCTTGATCTGGTAGTGGTAGTTGCGGACCGTCTTCAGGCTGAGATGCAGCAGGGTCGCGATCTCCTCGTCCGACCAGCCCGAGGCGACGAGGCGGAGGATCTCGGTCTCGCGCGGGCTGAGCTCGTCCAGCGGAGAGCTCGGGCGGGACAGGCGCTCGGCGGCGATCTCCCGGGCCACGTCGTCGCTCATGGCCCGGCCGCCCCGGGCCACGACCGCGACCGAGTTGACCAGCTCGGCGGCGTCGCTGCCCTTGGTGACGTAGCCGGCGGCGCCGGCCTCGAAGGCCTTCAGGGCGAAGCCGGCGCCGCCGTGCATGGTGAAGATCAGGATGCGCGCGTCGCGGTCCCATTGCCGGATGTGCCGCAGCGCCTCGATCCCGCCGACGCCGGGAAGCGACAGGTCCATGACCACGACGTCGGGCCTGGACTTTTGGTAGGCCTGATAGGCGGAGGCGGCGTCATGCGCCTCCGCCACCACCCGGTAGCCCGGCGTGCGCTCCAGCAGCCGCCGGTAGCCCTCCCGGACGATGGGATGGTCGTCGACCAGCAGGATGGTCAGCTCGGTCACGCCGGAGCCGCCGCGGCCGGTCCGGCCGGCAGCAGGGGGATCAGGGCGGCGACGCGCACGCCCCACCGCGCCTGGCTGATCGACAGGCTGCCGCCCAGCGCCGTGACCCGTTCGCGGATGCCGAGAATGCCGTAGCCCGGGGCCCAGTTCAGCCGGGACAGGGTGCCGCCGCCGTCGTCCTCGACGCTGACCGCCACGGCGTCGCGGCCCTCCGCGTCGACCCGCTGCACCTGCAGGCGGACGTCGCGCGGCTTGCCGTGGCGGGCGGCGTTGGTCAGGCATTCCTGGGCGATGCGATAGATGCTCAGGCTGGTCGCCTCGGGCAGCCCGGCGAGGCTGCCGACGATGTCGAGATGGAAGGCCGCCTGCCGGTCCTTCTGGGCGTTCCACCCGGCGACGAGCTGGGCCAGGCTGGCCTCCAGGCCGAGCTCCTCGACCTCCTGCGACCGCAGCCGCGCCAGGGCGCCGCGCAGCGTCGCGGCCATCCGCCTGCTGGTGTCGCGGATCGAGCGCGCGTCCTTGGCGAGGTCGGGGCGGTCCGCCGCCTCCAGCTCGATCACCGTGGCCAGGGCACCGACCGCCGCGAGGCACTGGCCGAACTCGTCATGCAGGTCCCGGGCCAGCGCCCGGCGCTCCTCCTCCTGCACCTGGAACAGGCGGTTGGTCAGCGCCACGCGCTGCGCCGTGGTCTCGGCCAGGCGGGCGGTCAGGTCGTTCACCGCGCGGGAGATCTGGTCGAACTCCGCCGTGCGAGTGCGGGGCAGGCGGTAGCTGTAGTCGCCGCGCCCGAGCCGCTGCAGGCCGGCGACGATGGTCCGGGCCGGCATCAGCGAATGGCCGATGCACAGGGCGGCGAGGACACCGATACCCGCGGCCAGCAGCGCCGCGACGCTGAGTACGACATCGATCTGGTGCCAGGCCTGGCGGATCGCGGCGCCCCGATCCGGTTCGGCGGTGACCACGCCGGCCAGGGGCTGCCGCGCGGACAGCGGCCGCTCGGTCCGGGCATAGGGGCCGAAGAGCTGGTCGTAGACGGCCCGGAACCAGGACGGCGCCGGATCGCCGATCGTCTCCAGCTGGCTGCACAGACGCCGCGGCGCCTCGCTGCCGGGGGCGAAGGTGACGCAGACGCCGGGCGAGATGACCTTCATCGTCGCCAGCGTCTCCCAGTCCGGGACCGGCACCAGATGCTCGCGGCGCATCCCGCCGCGCCACAGCAGCTCGCGCCAGTACAGCGTCTCGAGAGTGCCGGCGACCCGCTCGGCGGAGGCCGCCGCCTCGGTCTCGATGGCGCGGTGCGTGTCGACCAGCACCCAGCCGACGGCGCAGGCCAGGCAGAGCAGGACGACCGCGGCAAGGCGCAAGACGAGATGAACGAAAAGGTTCATGGGCCGCCCCTGCACGAAGGGATCTTGCCGATACTGGTCGCCCGCGCCCCGGCCTGGCAAGCGCGGAGGCCGGCTACGGCGCAGCTCGGGCATATTGCCCAACGCCACTCGGGACCGGTGCCCAGGCCTTCCCCTCCGCTCCGCCGATAGGCTCCGAGCCATCGTCGACGATTTGCCGGAGCCTTCGCATGAGCGAGCGCAGAGTCGAACTGGCCGGACGCGATCCGCTGCTGCCCTGGCTGATCTTCACCGGCGTGAGCCTCTTCGCCTTCGTCCTCTTGTGGTATTTCGGCCTGATCGGCCGGATGGTGGCCAGCGACCCGACCCACATCTCGCTGACCATCGCGCTGCTCTATATCGCCAGCAGCCTGCACTGCCTGTGGCGTGTCCTCGCGATCTCGCGGGAGGGCGATGCGGCCCTGAAGGCGGGGCAGGCCGTGGTCGGGAACGGCCGCCGGGTCCTGGCCGAGGGGAAGGACGCCCTGCCGCCCGGCCTGGTCTCGATCCATATCCGAGACCTCGTCACCAAGGCCGCGCTGCAGGGCGCCGAGCGGCTCGACCAGACGCTGCTGCTGCGGGTCCTCGCCAGCCGGCTGCGCGGATCGAACGCCTTCGGCGCCTTCGCCAGCGACACGCTGATGAAGCTGGGCCTGCTGGGCACGATCATCGGCTTCATCATGATGCTGGCGCCGATCGCCGGGCTGGACACCGAGAACCGCGAGGCGGTGCGGTCGTCGATGTCGCTGATGAGCGACGGCATGGCGGTCGCCATGTACACCACGCTGGTCGGGCTGGCGGGATCGGTCCTGCTCAAGATCCAGTACGCGCTGCTGGACAGCGCCACGGCCAGGATCTTCGCCTTCGCGGTCGACCTCACCGAGGTCCATGTCGTCTCGGCGCTGGAAGCCCGGGCGCCCGCCGAATGATCGACGATTTCGACCTGCTGCCGCGCGACGAGGCCTTCGACCCGTTCAGCGTGGTGCTGTTCAAGGCGCTGCAGATCCTGGCCTTCCTGTTCTTCGTCGCGCTGCTGATCGCAGCACCGGAGGCGAAGGAGGGGAAGGTCGACAGCAAGGCCGAGTTCCTGATCAGCCTGGACTGGCCGGACAACCATCCCGACGATTTCGACATCTTCGTCCAGGACCCGCTCGGCAACATCGTCTGGTTCCGCCGGCGCGAGGCCGGCTTCATGCTGCTGGACCGCGACGACCGCGGCGGCGTCAACGACTTCGTGCTGGTGAACGGGCGGAAGGTGCCGACGGCCACCCGGCAGGAGCTGGTCAGCATCCGCGGCATCGTCGCCGGCGAATACACGGTCAACGTCTACCACTTCGCGGCGCTGACCGGGCAGGCGGTGCCGGTGACGGTGACCGTCCAGAAGCTCAACCCGTCGGTGACGATCGTCGCCAAGGAGACGGTCGATCTCGACCAGGGCGGGCAGGAGAGGACAGCGGTGCGCTTCACCCTGGATGCGACGGGCGCGGTGGCGGAGACCAGCCACACCCAGCGGTCGATCCTGCAGACCTTCCACAACAGCTGGAAGAACGGCCGATGACCTCGCTGCAGACCGGCGTTCTCGGCCTGTCCCTGGCCTATGTGCTGCTGAGCGTGCTGCTGCTCGCGGTGCTGATCTGGCTGCCGGTCCGGCGGCTGGTCAAGATCGCCGCGATCCTGGCCGCCAGCGCCTTCTATGTCGTCGTGTTCTTCGCCACCCAGGGGCTGCTCGGCTGGTCGGCGCCGGTGGCGGTGCCGGACCGGTTCCAGCTGCTGTGGACCCGTGTGCTGGAGCCGAATCCCGCGCATGGCGAGCCCGGCGCCATCCATCTCTGGCTGGAGGAACTGGACGACGCCAACCTGCCGAGCGGCGTGCCCAGGGCCTATCTGCTGCCCTATTCGCGGGAGCTGGCCGGCCGGGTGTCCGCGGCGCAGGCGGAGATCGAGAAGGGCAACCCGCAGGGCGGCCGGTCGCAGTTCTTCGGCAACCCGCCGCCCAATGCCGGGGTGATCGGCCCGGTCAACGCCGGGGCGCCGCCGGGCGGCGACCCCTCCGGCGGCGGGCTGCTCGACCCGGAGTTCCTCGGCGGGCAGTCGAAATCGGTCGAGCTGGCGCCCCTGCCCAAGCCGGTGCTGCCGCGGAAGGATCTGCCCTGAGAGGGCTCACGCCGGCCATTCGACCCGCCGGCCGTTCAGGCCGGCCACTCGACGATATGGTATTCGTACTCGTCCTCCTCGACCTCGGTCTCGGAGATCACCTTGCCGCGCACGCTGATGCCGGCGATGTGCACCGTTTCCGGGTCGCCGGAGACCAGCGGGTGCCACCAGTACAGGTCGTGGCCCTCGGACAGCAGGCGGTAGGCGCAGGTCGAGGGCATCCAGCCGAGATGGTCGACGTTCTTCGGCGTCAGCTGCACGCAGTCCGGCACGTAGCGCCGGCGGGTCGGGTAATGCGTGCAGCGGCAGCTGTGGGTGTCCAAGAGCTTGCAGGCGATGTCGGTGTAGTCGACATTGGGCGTGTCCGGCGGCTCGTCGGCGTCGCGCAGCTTGTGCAGGCAGCAGCGGCCGCAGCCGTCGCACAGCGACTCCCACTCCTTGCGGGTCATCTGGTCAAGGCGCTTGCGGCGCCAGAAGGGTTTGCTTTCGGTCGCCATCAGGCGGTCACGGGCGGGCCAGCGGCGGCAGCGGCGCCGGGTGCAGCGCCTCGAAGGCGCGGGCGGCGCGCAGCACCAGCGCGTCCTGGAACATCGGGCCGACGATCTGCAGGCCGATCGGCAGGCCTGATGCGGTCAAGCCGCAGGGCACGCTGGCTGCCGGCTGCTGCGTCAGGTTGAAGGGATAGCTGAAGGGCGTCCAATTGGCCCAGGTCGAACCGTCCGGCGCCTCCGGCAGGTTCTGCCCGGCGGCGAAGGCGGGGATCGGCAGCGACGGCATCAGCAGCAGGTCCCAGTCCTGGTGGAACCGGTTCATCGCCACGCCCAGCCGGCCGCGGGCCAGCGTCGCCTTGGTGTAGTCGAGCAGCGGGATCGCCGCGCCCTCGGCCGCTACGGCGCGGAGGCCGGGGTCGATCAGCGCGTGCTTCTCCTCGGGGATCGAGGACAGCAGGGTCGCGGCGCCGACGAACCAGTGGGCGCGGAAGATAGGGCCGGTGCCGGGCAGGTCCAGCGTCACCGTCTCCACTCGGGCGCCGAGCCCGGCGAAGACCTCGGCCGCCCGGGCGACCGAGGCCGCCACCTCCGGATCGACCGGCGCGTTATCGAGTGTCGGGGCGTAGGCGATGCGCAGGCCGCGGACGCCGTCCTCCAGCCCGTCGGTGAAATCGGTGACCGGGAAGGGCAGGGCGGTCCAGTCGCGCGGGTCGGGCCGGGACAGCACCGACAGCATCAGCGCCGCGTCGCGCACGGTGCGGGTCATCGGCCCGATATGGGCGACCGTGCCGAAGGGGCTCAGCGGATAGGCCGGCACCCGGCCGAAACTGGGCTTCAGCCCGAAGATGCCGGTGAAGCCGGCGGGGATGCGGATCGACCCGCCGCCGTCGGTGCCGATGTTCAGCGCCGCCATGCCGGAAGCCGCCGCCACCGCCGCGCCGCCGGAGGAGCCGCCGGGCGTCTTCGTCGGGTCCCAGGGGTTGCGAGTGATGCCGGTCAGCGCCGAATCGGTGACGCCCTTCCAGCCGAATTCCGGCGTGGTAGTGCGGCCGACCAGCACCGCCCCGGCCTCGCGCAGCCGCGCCACCGACGGGGCGTCCTGGTCCCAGGGGCCTGCCGGGTCGACCGTCTTCGACCCGCGCAGCGTCGGCCACCCGCGGGCCAGGACCAGGTCTTTCACCGAGGTCGGCACGCCGTCGATCGGGCTCAGCGGCCGGCCCTCGCGCCAGCGCGCTTCGGATTGCCGCGCCGAGGCCAGCGCCTCCTCGCCATGGACGCCGCAGAAGGCGTTGAGCTGCGGGTTCAGCCGCTCGATCCGGTCGAGGCTGGCCTGCGCCGCCTCGACCGGGGACAGGTCGCGGGCGGCATAGAGGCTCGACAGCTCGGCTGCCGACAACAGGGCCGGATCGGTCACGCGGGGTCTCCCGGGTCGCTGTGGGGTGGCGCAAGGGTGCCGTGCCCATCATCACCGCCCCGGCGGCCTAATCAAGAGGCGCATGCTTCCGCCGCGGGCGTTGCCGCGCTATGGCTTGACGGCAGGATTCGAGGAGAGGCCCGTGACCGCTGCGTCGATCGCCGTGATGACCGAGACCGCGATGGTGGTGCGCTTCGGCGAGACCATCGATGGCGCGATCGCCGACGCCATCCATGCCCTGACCGTGTCGCTGGAGAGCGACCCGTTCCCCGGCTTCGTCGAGGCCTCGCCCGGCTTCGCCACGCTGGCGGTGTTCTTCGATCCCGACGCCGTGCCGCGCGACCGCGACGAGCCGCCGGCCGCCACGGTGCAGCGGCTCCTGGAGGCGCGGCTGTCCGGCCTCGATCCCACGACACTGGGGGAGCCCCGGCTGGTCGAGATCCCGGTCGCCTATGGTGGCTCCTTCGGCCCGGACCTGGCCGAGCTGGCGCAGCATCACGGCCTGACCGAGGAGGAGGTGATCGCCCTCCACTCCGGCGGCGAATACCGGGTGCACATGATCGGCTTCAGCCCCGGCTTTCCGTTCCTCGGCGGGCTGGCCGAGCGGCTGGCGACGCCGCGCCGGGCCTCGCCGCGGCTGAAGATCCCGGCCGGCTCGGTCGCGATCGGCGGGCCGCAGACCGGGATCTACCCGGTCGAATCCCCGGGCGGCTGGAACCTGATCGGCCGCACGCCGCTGGCCCTGTTCCTGCCGGGCGAGGACCCGCCCTGCCTGCTGCAGGCGGGCGACCGCATCCGCTTCCGCCCGATCGCGGCGGCGGAGTTCGAGGCCCTGGCCGGAGGCGCCAAGTGACCGTTGCCGTTCTCGAACCCGGCCTGCTGTCGACGGTGCAGGATCTCGGCCGCTTCGGCCATCGCCGGCACGGCGTGGTGGTCGGCGGGGCGATGGACCGGCGCTCGCACGCCGTGGCCAACATCCTGGTCGGCAACGACCCCGGCGCCGCCACGCTGGAGATGACGCTGATGGGTGCTGTGCTGCGCTTCGAGGCCGAGGCGCTGGTCGCGCTGGCCGGCGGCGGCATGCGCGGGACGGTGGGCGGCGAGGCCGTGCCGGTCCGCCGGCCGGTGCTGGTGCCGGCGGGGGCGGAGCTGCGCTTCACCCCGACCAATATCGGCTGCCGCAGCTATCTCGCGGTCGCCGGCGGCATCGCCGTGCCGCCGGTGCTGGGCAGCCGCTCGACCTATCTCCGGGCCGGGCTCGGCGGGCTCGAGGGTCGGGCGCTGCAGGCGGGCGACCGGCTGCCGGCCGGCGCGCCGACGGCGCTGGGCGAACGCCTGGTCCGGCTGCTGGCGGCGGAGCGCGGCGACCGGCCCTTCGCCACCACCGCCTGGTCCGCCGCCGCCGATCTCGACCCGTCGCTGCGGCGGTCGCCGCATGTCCGGGTGCTGCCCGGGCTGCAGGCGACCGCCTTCGACCGCGACAGCCTGGCCGCCTTCCATGGCGAGCGCTTCACCGTCAGCCCGCGCTCCGACCGCATGGGCTACCGGCTGGACGGGCCGGTGCTCAGCCTGTCGTATCCCCGCGACCTGCTGTCGGAGGCGGTGACCACCGGCACGGTCCAGGTGCCGCCCGAGGGCAAGCCGATCGTGCTGATGGCCGATGCCCAGAGCACCGGCGGCTATCCGCGCATCGCCCAGGTGATCGAGGCCGACCTGCCGCTGCTGGGCCAGCTGCGCCCGGGCGACGTGCTGCGCTTCGTGCCGGTCGGGCTGGCCGAGGCCGAGGAACGGCGCCGGCAGGCCGGGCTGGACCTGCGCCGCCTGGCCGCCGGGGTGGCGGTCCACGCCGGGATCTGAATTTCGAGGGACGAGATGCGCGCGAAGCTCCGCGACACCGAGATCTGGTTCGACATCGACGGCGCCGGGCTGGTGCCGGAGGGCGGCGCGATGCGCGAGCGGCCGACCGGCTTCCTGATCCATGGCGGCCCGGGCTCGGACCACAGCGGCTTCAAGCCGAGCATGAGCCCGCTGGCCCGGCACATGCAGCTGGTCTATTTCGACCATCGCGGCCAGGGCCGCTCCGCCCGCGGTGACCCGGCGCGCTACACGCTGGACGAGAATGTCGAGGACATGGAGGCGCTGCGCCGCCATCTCGGCCTCGGGCCGATCGCCAGCATCGGCACCAGCTATGGCGGCATGGTCGCGATGGCGCATGCCGCGCGCTACCCGGAGGCGGTGTCGCATCTGGTGCTGATCGTCACCGCCGCCCATGCCGGCTTCATCCCGCGGGCGCAGCAGATCCTGCGCGAGCGCGGCACGGCGGAGCAGGTCGCGGCCGGGGAGGTCCTGTGGGCCGGCGGCTTCCGCTCCGAGGCGGATCTCGAGGCCTATTACGAGGCGATGGGCCCGCTCTATTCCCGCCGCTACGACCCTGCGGCGGCCGCGGCGACGCGGGGGCGGGCGATCCATTCGCCGGATGCGATCAACCGCGCCTTCGGCCCCGACGGCTTCCTGCGCCGGCTCGACCTGCGGCCGGAGCTGGCGCGGATCACCGCCCCGACCCTGATCCTGGCCGGCCGGCACGACTGGATCTGCCCGCCGGAGTTCTCCGAGGAGATCCACCGCCTGATCCCGGGCTCGACATTGCGGATCTTCGAGGACAGCAGCCACTCGATCCGGGTCGACGAGCCGGAGGCGCTGCGGGCGGCGATCACCGGGTTCGTCGGGACGTAGGTCGGGTTCGCTACGGGCGAACCCGACACGGTGCTGCGTCGACATGTCGGGTTCGCATCCGCGAACCCAACCTACGATTCAGCAAAGAATCTGCGTGGTTGATCCGCATTCCACATGATGGCACGCCTTCCGCCAACGGAAGGAAGGACGATTCGATGCGCCATCACATCCTCATCGGCCTGGTCGCCGCCGCGCTGTGGAGCGGCGCGGCCGGGGCGGAGACCATCCTGTCCCGCGGCAATGGCGGCCAGCCGGAGACGCTGGACGTGCACAAATCCGTCGGCATTCCGGAATCCTGGATCGAGCTCGACCTGTTCGAGGGGCTGCTGGCGCCGGGGCCGAAGGGCGAGCTGGTGCCCGGCGCGGCTGAGAGCTGGACCGTCTCCGACGACGGCAGGACCTACACCTTCACGCTGCGCGCCGACGGCAAATGGTCGGACGGCAGCCCGGTGACGGCGCAGGACTTCGTCTATTCCTGGCGCCGGCTAGTCGACCCGAAGACCGCGGCGCCCTATGCCTATTTCCTCGACCGCATCGTCGGGGCGAAGGAGGTGCGGCTGGGGCAGAAGCCGCCCGAGGATCTCGGCGTCCGCGCGGTCGACGACCGGACCTTCGAGGTCAGCCTGGTCGGCCCGACCTCCTATTTCCTGTCGATGCTGGTCAACAACTCGACCTTCCCGGTGAGCCGGGCGAACGTCGAAAAATTCGGCGACGCCTTCGCCCGGCCGGGCAACCTGGTGTCGAACGGCGCCTATGTGCTGGCCGAGGACGTGCCGCAGTCGCACATGACGCTGCGGAAGAACCCGCAGTTCCACGACGCGGCGAATGTGACGATCGACGCGGTGCGCTATGTCGTGACCGAGGATGTCGACAGCGAGCTGTCGCGCTTCCAGGCGGGCGAGCTGGACGTCACCACCGAGGTGCCGAGCCAGCAGGTGCCGGCGCTGAAGCAGAGCCATCCCGACGAGCTGCACATCGCGCCCTATCTCGGCATCTACTTCTACGCCATCAACCTGAACCACGAGCCGTGGAAGGGCAGCCCGGCGCTGCGCCGCGCCCTGTCGCTGGCGGTCGACCGCGACGTCATCATCGGCAAGGTGGCGCAGGGCAACCAGACCCCGGCCTACAGCTTCGTGCCGCCGGGGACCGAGGGCTTCCCGGCCTGGCAGCCGGAAGAGGCGGGCTGGACCCAGGCGCGGCGCGACCAGGAGGCGAAGGCCCTCCTGGCCCAGGCCGGCTATGGTCCGGACCAGCCGCTGCAGGTGAAGATCACCTACAACACCTCGGAAAACCACAAGAAGATCGCCGTCGCCGTCGCCGCGATGTGGAAGCAGAAGCTCGGCGTCGAGACCACGCTGGAGAACCTGGAATGGTCGACCTACCTGACCCAGCACCACCGGAAGGAGTTCCAGGACTTCGCCCGTACCGGCTGGATCGGGCAGTACAACGACGCGAACTTCTTCCTGGAGCTGCAGCGCAGCGGCATCGGCGAGCTCAGCACCTCGGACTATTCCAACCCGGCCTATGACGCGCTGCTGGACCAGGCCTCGGCCGAGACGGATGCAGGAAAGCGGGCGGCGATCCTGCAGCAGGCGGAGCGGCTGATGATCGCCGACACGCCGGTGATCCCGCTGTTCTTCTACACCAGCCGGCACCTGGTCTCGCCGGCGGTGAAGGGATGGGCCGACAACCTGCGCGACCAGCACCCGACCCGCTGGCTGTCGGTCGAGCGCTAGGCGCCGCGGGGAAGGCAGGGCGGCGTCCGGAGCGGTTGACACGGGCCCGCTCCGCCGGGTCATCTGCGGGCCATGAATTCGGCCCGCCGCACCCTGCCGCACCTGCTGCACCGCGCCCACAACGCCTATCTCAGGCTGCGCAAGCCGCTGACCCTCGGCGCCCGCATGGTGGTGCGGGACGGGGAGGGGCGCTTCCTGCTGGTGCATCACACCTACCGCTCCGGCTGGTACTTCCCCGGGGGCGGCGTCAAGAAATGGGAGAGCTTCGAGGCCTGCGCCGTGCGCGAGGCACGCGAGGAGGCGGCGGTCGAGGTCGAATCGGGCGCCAAGCTGTTCTCGGTCTACGCCCATTTCGACCAGCTGCGCTGCGATCACGTCGCGGTGTTCCTGGCCGACCGCTGGCGCCCCTCCGGCGGCCGCCTGTCCTACGAGATCGCCGAGGCCCGTTTCTTCCCGGCCAACGACCTGCCGCGCGACATCCAGCCCGCGACCCATCGCCGGATCCAGGAGGTCCTCGGCCAACGCAGCATCGACCCCGTCTGGTGACCCCATGAGCGAGACGCCCCCGCCCGCCGCCCCGACTCCTGGCGACCGCCTGGCCCAGATCCAGGAGTTCCTGCTGGTCTGCGACCAGTTCAAGCAGATCACCCGTCAGAACACCCTGACCGACGGCAGCCGGCGCGAGACCGACGCCGAGCACACCTGGCACATGGCGCTGTACGCCCTGCTGCTGAAGGACGAGATCGGCTTCGAGGTCGACATCGCCAAGGTCCTGTCGCTGATCCTGGTGCATGACCTGGTCGAGATCCATGCCGGCGACACCTTCGCCTATGACGATGTCGGCCGGCAGGATCAGGCGGCGCGTGAGGCCGAGGCGGCGGTGAAACTGTTCGGCCTGCTGCCGCCCGACCTGCGCGACCGGGTGCATGGCTGGTGGACCGAGTTCGAGGCCGGCGAGACGCCGGAGGCCCGCTTCGCCCGCGCGCTCGACCGGCTGCAGGCCTTCGCCCAGAACGTCATGAGCGGCGGCAAGTCCTGGCACGAGCACGGCGTCACCCGGACCCGGACCTTCAGCCGGATGCAGGAGGCGCTGGACAGCGACCCGACGATCCGGCTGCTGGTCGAGCGACTCTACGGGCGGGCCGACCGGGAAGGCAGCTGGGTGCCGGAGCCCAATCAGGCCTGAACGCCCTCCAGCCGGACGCGGTCTTCCGCCAGCGCGGCCGCGAGCCAGTCGGCCACCGTCCGGATGCGCGGCACGTCCCTGGCCGGGCCGGGCAGCAGCAGCCACAGTTCGCGCGTGACCACCGGGACGGGGCCGGACAGGCGTTCCAGCCCCGGTTCCTCATCCGCCATGAAGCAGGGCAGCATGGCGCGGCCGAGTCCGGCCTGCACTGCGGCCAGCAGCTCGATGCCGCCGCTGACCCGAAGCAGCGGGTCACGGCCGCCGGGCTGGTCGCGCAGCCAGACGCTCTGCGGCAGCTCCTCATGCGCCTTGTCCAGGGCGATCCAGCCATCGCCATCGGTGCCCCGCGCGCGATAGACGGCGTGGCCGATCCGGGCCGCCAGCCGCGCCGCCAGATCGCCGGCGCGCGGCCGGGCCAGGCGCAGGGCGATGTCGGCGTCGCGGCGCTCCAGATCCGCATTCGTCTCCGCGCTCAGGATCGTCGGCCGCAGCCCGGCATGGTGCCGGTACAGCGCACCGAGGCGCGGGATCAGCCAGGAGGCGAAGCTGGGAAGCGCCGCGATCCGGATCGGGCCGGAGACCGCGGCGTCACGGTCGCGCGCGGCGTGCTCGATGGCCGCCGCCGCCCGCTCCATCGCCTCCGCCTGGGCGGCCACGGCGGTCCCGACCGGCGTCGGCCGGAACCGCCGGTCGATCCGCTCGAACAGCGGCGTGCCCAGCACGGATTCGGCTGCGGCCAGGCGGCGCGACACGGTGGTCTGGTCGACCCCCAGCGCCTGCGCCGCGGCGGAGGCGGTGCCGTGCCTGGCGATCGCCAGGACAAAGCGGGCGAGATCCCAATCCATATCTGCAGTATTGCAGACTGCTTCGGCAGAATCTCGGCTTTCCTGCAGGCGAGGCGGCAGCCAAATCTGATCGCGTGATCCGCCGCGACCCCCGCGGCGGCCGGATGCCGGAGAGCCGGATGAAGCTGTACTACGCCCCCGACACCTGCTCGCTGTCGCCGCACATCGTGCTGCGCGAGCTGGGCCTGCCTTTCAACCTGGTCCGGGTCGACAACCGGACCAAGCGGACCGCCGATGGCGGCGACTTCCTGGCGATCAACCCCAAGGGCTATGTCGCGGCGCTGCAGCTTGATGACGGCCGGGTGCTGACCGAGGGGGCGGTGATCGTGCAATACCTCGCCGACCTCAAGCCCGAGGCCGGGCTGGCGCCGACCAACGGGACGTGGGAGCGGGTGCGGCTGCAGGAATGGCTGAGCTTCATCACCAGCGAGATCCATGCCGGCTTCAGCCCGCTGTTCAACCCGATGCTGCCAGAGGAGGCGAAGGCGATCCTGCGCGACAAGCTGTTCCGCCGCTTCGCCGTGGTCGAGGACGCGCTGCAGGCACGGGATTACCTGCTCGAAAGCGGTTTCAGCGTCGCGGACGTGTACCTGTTCACGTTGCTGGGCTGGACCCGGTTCTTCGCCATCGACCTCGGCCGCTGGCCGGCGATCGCGGCCTATCTGCAGCGCATCGGCGCCCGCCCCTCCGTGACGGCGGCGCTGGCCGCCGAGAGCTCGGCCCAGGCCGCCTGACCCCTTTCACCCCAGGAAACGACGATGCGTCCCAAGACCCTGCTCGACCATGCCGGCGCCCGGCTGGAGCCCACCGCCCTGTCGGAGGCGGTGCTGGTGCTGATCGACATGCAGCGCGAATACAGCGACGGCCAACTGTCCCTGCCCGGATGGAGCGCGGCGGTCGAGGAGGCGGCGGGCCTGCTGTCCCGGGCGCGCCGCCTGGGCACCCCGATCATCCATGTGCTGAACGAGCGCAAGGGCGGGCTGTTCGACGTCGACGGCCCCTATGTCGCCCCGATCGCGGCGGTGACGCCGGCGGCCGGGGAGGTGGTGGTGAAGAAGGGCCTGCCCAACGCCTTCGCCGGCACCGACCTGGCCGGGCGCATCGCCACCACGGGGCGCAGCAAGCTCGTGACGGTCGGCTTCATGACCCATATGTGCGTCGACGCCACCACCCGCTCGGCGGTTGACCACGGGCTGTTCTCGACGGTCGTCGCCTCGGCCTGCGGCACCCGCGACCTGCCGGATCCGCTCGGCGGCGTGCGGCCGGCGGCGGAGGTGCACCGGGCGGCGCTGACCGCCCTGGCCGACCGCTTCGCCGTCGTGGTGGCGCAGGGGGATGCCGTCCGCGACTGACGCGCTATCCTTTGGGTGAAGGCGGCCCGCCAGGGCCGCCGATCCCATCGGGAGGATCGCGATGGCCGCGAAACATGCCTATCCGCCCGCGGAGGTCGAGGCCCGCCTGGCCCGCGACCTGCCGCGCTGGCGCTTCGAGGACGGCACCATCCGCCGGCGCTACGAGACGCATGGCTGGAAGGGCACGATGCTGGTCATCGGCGCCATCGGCCATCTGGCCGAGGCCGCCTGGCATCATCCGGAGATCGCCGCATCCTGGGGCTGGGTCGAGGTCCGGCTGAACACGCATGACGCCGGCGGCGGCATCACCGACCGCGACTTCGCCCTGGCCCGCAAGATCGAGGAGGTGGTGGCCTGGCAGCCGGCCCGCGACGGCGCCGGGCTGGACGGCACCCCCGCCGATCCGAGGTTCGCCTACCTGAAGTACGACTGAGCGGCTCACCCCTCGCGGCGGCGCTCGAAGCGGACGCCGATCGCCTCGGCCTCGGGGAAGACGTCGAGCTTCTCGACCTCGGTCGTCGCCCGCAGCACCATCGGATGGGCCATGGCGAGGTCCAGCACATGCTCGGCAACCGTCTCGATCAGCCGCACATGCTCCTTCTCGGCCAGCGCCCGCAGGCCCTGCACCAGACCTTCATAGGAGGGGATGCGGCCGATGTCGTCGCCGATGCCGCCGGCCGGCAGCTCGACCTCCATCTCGACGCTGATGCGGACGCGCTGGCGCCGCTCCTCCTCATGGGCATAGACGCCGATCGACATCGGCACGACGAAATGGCGCAGCCGGATCAGATAGGCGGCCGCGCGGGCCGTTTCGGCCGTCGGAAAGGTTGTCGGCTTCGATCCGGCGCGCGTGACGAGCGGGATCGGGGAACGGTTCGGGGCACTCATGGGGCGATCCGATTGGCGGACGCAGGGCCGTGACTCTGCCGGCCGAGGGTCCGATGGCGAGGCACGGGCAGTCTGGCCGTGCAATGGCCCAAGCAGGAGCATCCTGCCGCGATCGGTCGGGGAAGGCGAGAGGGAAGTGCACGCATGGCGTGCATGGCTCCCGCCACCCCGGCGAGGCGGATCCGGGACGGATCAGGTCGTGAGCAGGATGGCCCCGCGGCCCTCGATCGGCTCGGCGCCGGCGATCTTGGCGACGATGTCGCCGGGCCGCACCAGGCGATGCAGGCAGTGCGACCACAGCACCCCGTCGACCCCGGCGTGGAGCGGCGTGCGCGCCTGCGCCGGATCGGCGGTCGGGTCGACGATGTCGGCGACATGCTCGCCGCGGCGCAGCCGGGCGCCGAGCGGCTGGGAGTAGGTCACGATGCCGGCCACCGGGGCGCGCAGCATCTCGTTGCCGGCCAGCGGCGTGGCGTCGCACCGCGCCTCGGGCAGCGGGCCGGGATCGCCGGCCACGACGCCGCGGCGCTGCAGGAAGCGGACCAGGGCGTCGGCGTCGGCCCCGGCGGTGGCGTCGTCGACATCGGCCTGGCCGCGCAGCTCGATCGTCGCCGCCAGGCAGGCCGGGGGCAGCGGATGGGCGTCGCCGAGCAGCTTGCGCAAGACCCACCACGGCGCCGAATTCGCCTCGTCGAACGGGTTGTCGCCGGACTCCTCGGCCAGCAGCACCACCTCGGCCCCGAACTCGCGGGCCAGGTCCTCGCCATCCGGCCACAGCGGCGTGCCGAGATAGACATGCACCGGCGCCCGGTTGTCGCAATGCAGGTCGAGCACGAAATCGGCGTCGATCGACAGGCCCAGCAGCAGCTTGCGCAGCGCGCCGGTCTCATCGGCCGGCTGCTGTTCCGCCAGCGCCGCCAGCAGGGCCGCGCGCACCAGCCGGATGTTGCGCTCGGCGTCGCCGGTCAGCTGCCCGGCGATGCGCGGCGCCACGATCGAGGCCAGGTCCGGGTAGTGGCGGTTGAAGTTGCCGCGGCCGTCCAGGGCGAAGCGGCCGACGTGATACTCCAGCACCGATTGCGACAAGCCGATCGGGTTGGCGGCCGGCACCACCACGATCTCGCCTTTGATCGCCCCGGCGGCGTCCAGCGCGTCGAGCCGGCGCAGCAGGTGATGGGCGGCCAGCATGCCCGGCAGCTCGTCGGCGTGCAGCCCGGCCTGGACATAGGCCTTGGGACGGGCCCCGGGCCGGCCGTAGCGGTGCACGGTCACGGCGCGGCTGGTGCCGAGGGCGGGGGAGGGCAGCGGGATCTGGCTGACGGTCTTGGTCATGGCGGCGCTCTGGCTAAAGGCGCGGCACCCTAGCGCAGCGGTCGCCGGAAGGCATCAGTCTCCAGCTGATGATTTTTTCGCCAGTGCCGCGAGTGTTGCCTAAATTTTGCCCAATCCGGGTTGATCGGCTCGCCTCGATCCTCGGTTTCGCCCGCTGCCGGCAAAACCGGCACGGCACTTGCTTGAACCCTCGGCGAAGGCGGTTCGTGCCGGTGCCGACAGGGCGGCTGCCGACCGTCAGCCGGAAAGACGTAGGCTGGAGAAGACTCAATGAAGCGGACGTTTTGGGGACTGGGGGGCGTGTGCGCCGCCTTGCTGACGGCGTTGCCGGCATGGGCGCAGGACGCGGCGGCGACGCCGACGCTGAATTCGGGCGACACGGCCTGGATGCAGACATCGATCGCGCTGGTCCTGATGATGACCATTCCGGGCCTGGCGCTGTTCTACGGCGGCATGGTGCGCAAGGCCAATGTGCTGTCCATCTTGATGCAGTGCTTCGCCATCACCGCCCTGATCAGCATCATCTGGATGGTGCTGGGCTACAGCCTCGCCTTCGGCCCCGGCGGAGCCTATGTCGGCGACCTGTCGCGCGGCTTCCTGAAGGGGCTGTCGGTCGACGCGCTGACCGGGACGATCCCGGAAAGCGTGTTCATGATGTTCCAGATGACCTTCGCGATCATCACGCCGGCGCTGATCGTCGGCGCCTTCGCCGACCGCATGAAGTTCTCGTCGCTGCTGGTCTTCACCGCGCTGTGGTCGATCATCGTCTACTCGCCGATCGCGCATTGGGTCTGGCAGTCGAACGGCTGGCTGTTCGGGGCCGGCGTGCTCGACTTCGCCGGCGGCACGGTGGTGCACATCAATGCCGGCATCGCCGGCCTCGTCGCCTGTATCGTGATCGGCAAGCGGCACGGCTACGGCGCCGGCGTGGTGCATGCCTTCGCGCCGCACAACCTGGTGCTCAGCGTGATCGGCGCCTCGCTGCTGTGGGTGGGCTGGTTCGGCTTCAACGCCGGTTCGGCGCTGGCGGCGGGCGGCCTGTCCGGCATGGCCTTCGCCGTGACCCACATCGCCACGGCGGCCGCGGCGCTGGCGTGGATGTTCGTCGAATGGGGCGCCAAGGGTAAGCCCAGCGTGCTCGGCGTCATCTCCGGCGCGGTCGCCGGCCTGGTGGCGATCACCCCGGCCTCCGGCTTCGTCAACCCCATGGGTGCGCTGGCGATCGGCGTCGCCGCCGGCATCATCTGCTACTTCGCCGCGACCTCGGTGAAGAAGGCGTTCGGCTACGACGACTCGCTCGACGTGTTCGGCGTGCACTGCGTCGGCGGCATCGTCGGCGCGATCCTGACCGGCGTCTTCGCCGATCCGTCGATCAACTCGCTCGGGACCGGCCTGCTCTACGGCAACCCCGGCCAGGTCTGGATCCAGGTCGAGGGCGTGCTTGCCACGCTGATCTGGAGCGGCGTGGTCACCGCGGTGCTGCTGTTCCTGATCAAGGCGGTCATGGGCCTTCGGGTTTCGGAAGAGGCGGAGCGCGACGGCCTCGACCTCGCCCTGCACGGCGAGGCGGTGCAATAGCGCGTCGCATAGTGGCGGCCAGACTTGGGGCGTCCTCCGGGACGCCCCTTTTTTGCCCGTGGCGCGGGCTGCCGATTTCTTGGGCACAAAAGAAGAGGGCGGCCGAAGCCGCCCTCCCTCAGTCCTGAACCGGGATCCCGCGTCAGCGGGCCTGGGACATGGCGATCACGGTGTCGCCCATCCGGTTCGAGAAGCCCCATTCGTTGTCGTACCAGCTCAGCACCCGCACGAAGGTGCCGTCGATGACCTTGGTCTCGTTGATCGCGAAGATCGAGGAATGGGCGTCGTGGTTGAAGTCGGTCGACACCAGGTCTTCCTCGTAGAAACTGAGGATGCCCTTCAGCTTGCCGCCGGCGGCCTGCCTGATCGCCGCGTTGACCTCCTCGACCGTGGTCGGGCGCTTGGCGACGAACTTGAAGTCGACGACCGAGACGTTCGGCGACGGCACGCGGATCGAGGTGCCGTCCAGCTTGCCCTTCAGCTCCGGCAGCACCTTGCCGACGGCCTTGGCGGCGCCGGTCGAGGTCGGGATCAGGTTCAGCGCCGCGGCCCGGGCCCGGTGCAGGTCCTTGTGCATCGTGTCGACGATGCGCTGGTCGCCGGTGTAGCTGTGGATCGTGGTCATGAAGCCGTGATCGATGCCGATCGCCTCATGCAGCACCCAGGCGACCGGCGCCAGGCAGTTGGTGGTGCAGGAGGCGTTGGAGACGATCTTGTGCTCGGCCGTCAGCTTGTCGTGGTTGACGCCGTAGACGACGGTCAGGTCCTCGTCGGTCGCCGGGGCCGAGATCAGCACCTTCTTGGCGCCGGCGGCCAGCTGCTTGGCGGCGTCGTCGCGCTTGGTGAAGATGCCGGAGCATTCCAGCGCGATCTCGACGCCCAGCGCGCCCCAGGGCAGCTGGGTCGGGTCGCGCTGCTGCACCGCCTTGATGCCGTGGCCGTTGACGACCAGCGTGTCGCCCTCGACCGCGATGTCGAACGGCGCCCGGCCGTGCACGCTGTCGTATTTCAGCAGATGGGCGTTGGTCTTGACGTCGGCGAGGTCGTTGATCGCGACCACCTCGATGTCCTTGCGCCCGGATTCGATCAGCGCCCGCAGCACCAGGCGCCCGATGCGCCCGAACCCGTTGATGGCAACCTTCACGGCCATGTCGTCTTCTCCGATCCGATGGTCTCGTACCGATAGCGGATGGGGCGCCGACCCGTTCCCTTCAGGACGGGCCGGTCCCCGGCATCGGCATTACAGCTTGGCCTTGGCGGCGGCGACAACCGCCTCGGCCGTGATCCCGAAATGCTTGTACAGCTGGTCATAGGGGCCCGAGGCGCCGAAGCCGGTCATGCCGACGAAGCCGCCCTCCGGACCGATATAGTGGTCCCAGCCCTGGCGCACGCCCGCCTCGACCGCGATGCGGACCACGCCCTGGCCCAGCACCCGGCGGCGGTAATCCGACGGCTGGCGGTCGAACAGCGCCGAGCAGGGCATGGAGACGAGGCGGGTGCCGATGCCCTCGGCCTCCAGCGCCTCGCGCGCCTCCTTGGCGATCGACACCTCCGAGCCGGTGGCGACCAGCAGCACGCGCGGCGTGCCGGTGGCCTCCTCGAGGATGTAGCCCCCCTTGGCCGACAGGTTCTCGGCATTGGCGTTGCGGCGCAGCGTCGGCAGGTTCTGGCGGGTCAGCGCCAGCACCGACGGGGCGTCCTCGGTCTCCAGCGCGATCTGCCAGGCCTCGGCGGTCTCGACCGCGTCGCAGGGGCGGAACACCATCAGGTGCGGGATCGCCCGCAGCGCCGCGACATGCTCGACCGGCTGATGGGTCGGGCCGTCCTCGCCGAGGCCGATCGAGTCATGCGTCATGACGAAGACGACGCGCTGGCGCATCAGCGCCGCCAGGCGGATCGACGGACGGCAATAGTCGGTGAAGGTCAGGAAGGTGGCGCCGTAGGGGATGACGCCGCCATGCAGGGCCAGGCCGTTCATCGCCGCCGCCATGCCGTGCTCACGCACGCCGTAGCGGACGTAGCGACCGCCATATTTGCCGGGCTCGATGTCGGTCGAGGCCTTGGTCTTGGTGTTGTTCGACGGCGTCAGGTCGGCCGAGCCGCCGATCAGCTCCGGGATCGCCGGCACCAGCAGCTCCAGCACTTGGCCGGAGGCGACGCGGGTGGCCAGGCTCGGCTTGGTCTCCGAGATCTCGGCCTTGAACTTCGCCAGGATGCCGTCGAGGCCGGAGGGCAGGACGCCGGTGTTGGCCTGGCGGAAGGCGGCGCGGGTCTCGGCCGGCGTCTTCAGCAGGCGGGCGTCCCAGGCCAGGCGCTCGGCCTCGCCGCGCTTGCCGATCTCGCGCCAGGCCGCGATCGTGGCCTCCGGCACCTCGAAGGGCGGGTACGGCCAGTTCAGGTTGGCGCGGGTGGCGGCGACCTCGTCCTTGCCCAGCGGCGAGCCGTGGGTGGCGCTGGTGCCCTGCTTGTTCGGGGCGCCCCAGCCGATGATGGTCTTGCAGGCGATCAGGCTCGGCCGCTCATCGGCCAGCGCCGCGTCGATCGCGGCGGCGATCGCGTCGGTGTCGTGGCCGTCGATCCGCTGGACATGCCAGTGATAGCCTTCGAACCGCTTCTGGACGTCGTCGCTGAAGGACAGCGTGGTCGGGCCATCGATCGAGATGTGGTTGTCGTCGTAGAGGACGATCAGCCGGCCGAGCTTGAGGTGTCCGGCCAGCGAGCAGGCTTCGTGGCTGATCCCCTCCATCAGGTCGCCGTCGCCGCAGGTGACCCAGGTGTGGTGGTTGACCAGGTCGTCGCCGAAGCGGGCGTTCAGGATGCGCTCGGCCAGGGCGAAGCCGACGGCGTTGCCCAGGCCCTGGCCCAGCGGGCCGGTCGTGGTCTCGATCCCGGCCTCGTGATCGACCTCGGGATGGCCCGCGGTGTGGTGGCCGAGCTGCCGGAAATGCTTGATCTCGTCGAGCGTGATCTTGCTGTTGCCGGTCAGGTACATCAGTGAATAGAGCAGCATCGAGCCGTGGCCGCCCGACAGGATGAAGCGGTCGCGGTCGGCCCAGGTCGGGGCGGCGGCGTCGAACTTCAGGTAGCGGCTGAACAGCACCGTCGCGACGTCGGCCATGCCCATCGGCATGCCGGGATGGCCGCTCTTCGCCGCCTCGACCGCGTCCAGGGACAGGAAGCGAATGGCGTTCGCCATGTCGGTGTGGGTCACGGTCCGGGGGCTGTCGCTCATGGCATCGATCCGTTCGGGACACGGGAGGATCCGACGATAACCCGCCCGGGCTCTCGTCGGAAGCGGCGGCACCATGCAGCCCCGGTCGGCCCGCGTCAATGCCACCAAATGCCCATTTCGGGCCGAAATTGCCGGCGGAAAGGTCGGACATTCGCGAGGCCTCGCCCGCCATCCGCAGCGTCCATGATCTGCTGTGTCGGCATTCGAAACCATAAAATTTAAAAGACTTTGATGCGTAATCGTTGAATTTTCGCAGTATTGCCGAAGGCCATGGATTTGAATTGATGAAATCCGGAATCGCTCTATAGGGTCCATAGACATCGGAAGAGGGGAGGGATGATTGCGGAAGTTTCAATTCTGGCCCGCCGCGGCCGTCATCGGCCTGGGCGGATATCTGGCCTGCGGCCCGGCCCTGGCCGATGCCACCTCGGCCCTGGCGGCGCGCTCGGCGCCGCTGCTGGTGGAGCGCGGCGTCCCGTACAAGGACCTGAACCGCAACGGCCGGCTGGATCCCTATGAGGATCGCCGCCTGCCGCCGGCGGTGCGGGCCCAGGACCTGGTCCGGCGCATGACGCTGGAGGAGAAGGCCGGCCAGATGCTGCACGCCACGCCGGCCACGACCGCGACCGGCGACGGCTGGACCGCGGAGTCGCTGGCGACGCTGATCGGCGGCCGGCATGTCGGCGCCATGATCAGCCGCCTGGCCGGCACGGCCCAGGCCCAGGCCGTGGCCGCCAACCAGGCCCAGGAAGTGGCCGAGCAGACCCGGCTGGGCATCCCGGTGATGCTCAGCTCCGACCCCCGCAACCATTTCCAATACGTGCCCGGCGCCAGCGTCGAGAACACCGCGTTCTCGCAATGGCCGGAGACGACCGGGCTGGCCGCCATCGGCGATCCCCGCCTGGTGCGCCGCTTCGGCGACGTCGCCCGGCAGGAATACGAGGCGGTCGGCCTGCGCATGACCCTGTCGCCGCAGGCCGACCTGTCGACCGAGCCGCGCTGGCCGCGGATCAACGGCACCTTCGGCGAGGATCCGGACCTGGCGAGCCGCCTGGTCGAGGCTTATGTCGCCGGCTTCCAGAACGGCGAACGCGGCCTGAACCGCGGCAGCGTCGTCGCCGTGGTCAAGCACTGGGTCGGCTATGGCGCTGCCGTCGACGGCTTCGACGGCCACAATCATTACGGCCAGGACCTGACCTTCCCGGCCGGCCGCTTCCAGGACCATGTCCGCGCCTTCCGCGGTGCCTTCGCCGCCGACGTGGCCGGGGTGATGCCGACCTATTCGGTGCCGCCCGCGGGCCTGACCCTGTTCGGCCGGCCGCTCGAGCGGGTCGGCGCCGGCTTCAGCAAGCAGCTGCTGACCGACCTGCTGCGCGGCCGCTTCGGCTTCGACGGGCTGATCCTCAGCGACTGGGCGATCACCCAGGACTGCGACGTCCATTGCCGCGACGGCTGGCCGGACGGGCAGGCGCCGGGCTTCGCCGGCTTCGGCACGCCCTGGGGGATGGAGCAGGCCACGGTCCAGCAGCGTTTCGTCAAGGCGATCGATGCCGGCATCGACCAGTTCGGCGGCACCAGCGACGATCCGGCGCCGATCGTGCAGGCGGTGCGCGGCGGCCAGGTCAGCGAGCGGCGCCTGGACCAGTCGGTGGTCCGTATCCTGGTGCAGAAATTCGCCCTCGGCCTGTTCGA
The DNA here is from genome assembly GCF_042743185.1 of Inquilinus sp. NPDC058860. Lineage (NCBI taxonomy): Bacteria > Pseudomonadati > Pseudomonadota > Alphaproteobacteria > Rhodospirillales > Rhodospirillaceae > Inquilinus > Inquilinus sp. NPDC058860. The sequence continues at coordinate 27,848 of NZ_JBHYMS010000051.1, forward strand.
GAACCCTTATGCCGACGAGGCTGCGGCCGGCCGCATCGCCGGCAACGCCCGCTTCGTGGCGGAGGGCAAGTCCGCCCAGCAGGCCTCGCTGGTGCTGCTGGAGAACAAGCCCGCGGCGATGCGCGGCGCCGGCCGCGGCCGGCCGATGCTGCCGCTGAACCCGCTGCTGAAGCGGGTCTGGCTGCACAATGTCGACGCGGCGGCCGTCCGCGCCCGCGGCTTCACCGTGGTCGACGACCCGGCTCAGGCCGATTTCGCCCTGGTGCGGACGGCGGCGCCGTACGAGATCCTGCACCCGAACTACACCTTCGGCAGCCGGCAGCACGAGGGGCGGCTGGATTTCCGCGACGGCGATGCCGATTACGAGGCGGTCAAGCGCGCCTCGGCCGTCGTGCCGACCATCGTTACGGTCTATCTCGACCGGCCGGCGGTGCTGACCAACATCAGCAGCCGCGCCGCGGCGCTGCTCGGCAATTTCGGCATCACCGACGACGCGCTGCTGGACGTGCTGCAGGGCAAGGCCCGGCCGCGCGGCCGGCTGCCCTTCGAGCTGCCGTCCTCGATGGCGGCGGTGCTGGCCCAGGCCTCGGATGCGCCCTATGACAGCCGGGCGCCGCTGTACCCGTTCGGCTTCGGCCTGCGCTACGGCGGGCCCATCGCTTCGGCCGAATAAGTCCTGGAGACCCTCCCGGCGCCGCGCTACACATGTCGGACATAACGGCGGCGGCGCCGGCGAGAGGGTTTCGGAGACGTAGGGATGGAACGGTTCGACGGGGTGCGCCTGACGCGGGCGGCGCTGGAAGACTTCGCGGCGGCGCTGCTGCGCGGCGCCGGCATGTCGGAGGACAGCGCGGCGGCGACCGCGCGGGCGATGACCGACGCCTCGGCCCGCGGCGTCGACACCCATGGCGTGCGCCTGATTCCCTTCTACCTCGACCAGCTGCAGAACGGACGGGTCAACCCGACCCCGGCGGTGACGGCGACCCGCACCGCGCCGGCCTGCGTCGTGGTCGATGCCGATGGCGGCCTCGGCCACCTCGCCAGCTACCGCGCCATCGACGAGGCGGCGCGGGCGGCGGAGGAGACGGGGCTGGCCGCGGCGGTGGTCACCCGCTCGTCCCATCACGGCGCCACCGGCGTCTACACCCTGGCGGCGGCGAAGCGCGGCTTCGTCGCCTTCGGCTGCACCCATGCCGATGCGCTGGTGGTGCCGCATGGCGGGGTGAAGCCGTTCTTCGGCACCAACCCGATCAGCTTCGCCGCCCCGGCGCGGGACGAGGAGCCGATGCTGCTGGACATGGCGACCAGCGCCGTCCCGCTGAACCGCGTGCATCTGCGCCGCGACACCGGGACGCCCCTGCCGCCCGAGGTGGCGGTCGGCGACGACGGCGTCGCCACCACCGACCCGCATGTCGCCACCGGCCTGATTCCGATCGGCGGGCTGAGCTACGGCTACAAGGGGGCCGGCCTGGCGATGATGGTGGAGATCCTGTGCGCCAGCCTGACCGGCATGTCGCACGGCTTCCGCATGACCAAGTTCACCGGCCCGGGCCAGCCGGTGCATATCGGCCATTTCTTCCTTCTGCTGAAGCCGCAGGCCTTCGCCGCCGGCGGTTTCGACTCGTCGCTCGCGGCGATTCTCTCGGATCTGCGGACGCAGCCGGCCCAGCCGGGACAGGAGGTGATGGCGCCGGGCGATCCGGAGAAGCGCGAGGCGGCGGAGCGGGAACGGCTCGGCGTGCCGCTGGACCGCCGCACCTGGGAGCGTCTGACGGCCTTCGCCGGCACCGTCGGCGTGCCCACGCCGGAGGCTTCCGTTGACGGGGCGCAGGCCGGCGCATAGTTTCACCCGGATGACGCTGGATCTGGAGTCCCGCCCATGAGCGGGTTGACCGCGGAGCTCGACCGCCTGGAGCGCGCCCTGGAGCGCCTGGACGCCGCCGTGGCGGCCCAGGAGGAGCGTCGCCAGACGCAGATCGACGAGATCGCGGACCGCGTGCGCTCGCAGGCGGTGACCGAGATCGAGACCGAGCTGCGCGAGGACACGGCGACGGTGGCGGCGCGGGTCAACCAGGTGATCCAGCGCATCGAGACCCTTTTGGAAAAGTAGCGCCGTGGCCCGGGTCGAAATCACTCTGAACAACCGCCCCTATCCGATCGCCTGCGAGGACGGGCAGGAAGGCCGCGTCCGCGAGGTCGCCGCCTTCGTGGCGGAGCGGATCCGCGAGATCCAGGGTTCGGTGCGGACCGCGACCGACACCCATCTCCTGGTCATGGTCGCCCTGATGCTGGGCGACGAGCTGCTCGACCTGCGCGAGGGCAAGGTCCCGGGCGCGCCCGCCCCGGCGCCGTCGCCGCTGGACGATCCGGAGCTGGCGTCCCGGCTGCAGAAGCTCGCGGATCGGATCGAGGCCATTGCAGCCCGGGTCGAGACGCCCTAAATCTGTGCACGGAGCGGGGCTGCGCGGTTCGACAGGTCGCTTTGTCCCTGGGGCCGATGCGCTTCTCTTAGGGGGCTGTCCCTGCCGGGATCGTGGTCCCGGACACACGGCACCCACCTGCTGTTGCAGGGCCCAAGAGGAGACGATATGACCACCGGCCGATGCGGCTCCGCTACCACTTCTCTCTTTCCCAGCCGCGATGCCTGACGGGACCGAGCTGCGCGACGCCAAGAAGGCGTTCCGGGCCGCGGCGCGGGAACGCCGTGCCGCCTACCACGCCCGGCACGGCGCCGGGGCGGGCGAACGGCTCCGCGACATCGTCCTGCAGGCGATTCCCATGCCGCCGGGCGGGGTGGTCAGCGGCTACCTGCCGATCGAGGACGAGCTCGACCCGCTGCCGCTGTTGCGCGCCGCGATCGATCGCGGCCATGCCGCCTGCGTGCCGGTGGTGCAGGGCAAGGGCCAGCCTTTGATCTTCCGCGACTGGACGCCCGAGGCGCCGCTGGTCGAGGGTGTGTTCGGGGTGTCGGTGCCGGCGCCCTCGGCACCCGAGCGGGTGCCGGATCTGCTGTTCGTGCCGCTGCTCGGCTTCGACCGCAAGGGCTTCCGCATGGGTTACGGCGCCGGCTTCTACGACCGCACCCTGGCCGGGCTGCGGGCGCAGCGGCCCGTGGTCGCGGTCGGCATCGGCTATGCCGGGCAGGAGGTCACGGCGGTGCCGGTCGGCCTGCACGACGAGGCCCTGGATTGGATCGTGACGGATCGCGAGGCGATCCGCATTGCTGCTTGAGACGGATTTCGGATGCGCATTCTTTTCCTGGGTGACGTCGTCGGCCGCGCCGCCCGCCTGGCGGTGATGGAGCAGGTGCCGCGGCTGCGGCAGCGCCTCGACCTCGATTTCGTGGTGGTCAACGGCGAGAACTCGGCCGGCGGCTTCGGCATCACCCCGAAGATCGCCGAGGAGTTCTACGAATCGGGCGTCGACTGCCTGACCACCGGCAATCATGTCTGGGACCAGCGCGAGCTCCTGGGCAGCATCGACCGCGATCGGCGGATCGTGCGTCCGGCGAACTTCCCGGCCGGCACGCCGGGGCGCGGCGCCACCCTGCTGCAGGCCCGCGGCGGGCGCCAGGTGCTGGTGGTCAACATCATGGCGCGGCTGTTCATGGACGCGCTGGACGACCCCTTCGCCGCGGTCGACAAGCTGCTGGCCGACATGGCCATGCCGGGCGTGGTCGACGCCATCGTCGTCGATTTCCACGGCGAGGCGTCGAGCGAGAAGATGGCGATGGGCCACCATCTCGACGGCCGGGTGACGCTGGTGGTCGGCACCCACACCCATGTCCCGACTGCGGATCTGCACATCCTGCGCGGCGGCACCGCCTATCAGACCGACGCCGGCATGTGCGGCGACTACGACAGCGTCATCGGCATGGTGAAGGAGCCGGCGATCGCCCGCTTCATCCGCAAGATGCCGACCGAGCGGCTGACCCCGGCCGACGGCCAGCCGACGATCTGCGGCCTGGTGCTGGAGACCGACGAGACCACGGGACTCGCCCGGCGGGTCGAGCCGCTGCGCATCGGCGGCCGGCTGACGCCGGCCTGGCCCAGCGGCTTCGCCCCGGCCGAATCGGCGGGTTGATCCTATTCAACTTGTTTCTCTGCAATTGCGTCTATCCGATTGCAGTGAAACGGAATATCCCGGGCTGGAAACTTTCGTGCCTCTTTCCTCCGGGCCACAAAACCGCCATAGTCTGGGCCTAACGCGGCGCGGGTGACCGAGCGGTGGCGCTTGCCGTCGACGGGCCGGCCGCATATGTCTCCCGCCGCGAGTTTCCAAAGTCAGTCAGGCGCAGCCCCATGGCCGGTCATTCACAGTTCAAGAACATCATGCACCGCAAGGGCGCGCAGGACGCCAAGCGGGGCAAGATCTTCACCAAGCTCCAGCGCGAGATCACCATTTCCGCCAAGCTCGGCCTGCCCGACCCGGCGATGAACCCGCGCCTGCGCGCCGCCATCCAGGCCGCGCGCAAGGAGAACATGCCGAAGGACAACATCGAGCGGGCGATCAAGCGCGCCACCGGCGACGGCGACGACAGCGACTATGTCGAGATCCGCTACGAGGGCTACGGCCCGGCCGGCATCGCCGTGATCGTCGAGGCGCTGACCGACAACCGCAACCGCACCGCGGCGGAAGTGCGCTCGATCTTCACCAAGCATGGCGGGTCGCTGGGCGAGACCAACTCGGTCAGCTTCATGTTCAACCGGGTCGGCGAGCTGGTGTTCCCGGCCAAGGCCGCCAGCGCCGACGCGGTGTTCGAGGCGGCGCTGGAGGCCGGTGCCGACGACGTGCAGAGCGATGACGAGAGCCACACCGTGACCACCTCGGTCGAGGGCTTCGCCGCCGTGCGCGATGCGCTGGAGGAAAAGTTCGGCGCGCCGGATTCGGCCGGGCTGGTCTGGCGCCCGCTCAACACGATCGCGGTGAACGAGGAGCAGGGCGCGGCGCTGCTGAAGCTGCTGGACACGCTCGACGACAATGACGACGTGCAGCGGGTCTCGGCCAATTTCGAGATCCCGGACGAGATCATGGCGCGGCTCACGGCCTGAGCCGGCGGAGGGGTGATGGCATTTCGGGGGATGGAGATGGGATCGGACCGGACGGCCGCGAGCGGCTGGCCGGCTTTTGTCTTGTCCTCGCCGACACCTCCCATCCTGTCATGCCCGGGCTTGACCCGGGCATCCAGAGGCTGTCGACATCTTCTGGATTGCCGGGTCAAGCCCGGCAATGACAGCAAAAAATGCTATCGAGGCCGGTTTCCGGCAATGAGCAGCCGATGAGGATCCTCGGCCTCGACCCCGGGTTGCGCCACACCGGCTGGGGCGTCCTCGATGTCGACGGCAACCGGTTGCGCTACATCGCCGACGGCAGCGTCGATTCCGACGACAAGGCCGACCTCGCCACGCGTCTCGTGCAATTGCATGACGGGCTGGTCGAGGTGATCCGAAGCTGGACGCCGGACGAGGCGGCGGTCGAAGAGACCTTCGTCAACAAGAACCCGACCTCGACCCTGAAGCTGGGCCTCGCCCGCGGCGTGGTGCTGCTGGTGCCGGCGCTGGCCGGCCTCCGGGTCGCGGAATACGGCGCCAACCACATCAAGAAATCCGTGGTCGGCGCCGGCCATGCCGACAAGACCCAGGTCCAGCACATGGTGCGGATGCTGCTGCCGGGGACCACCTTCAAGACGCCGGACGCGGCCGACGCGCTGGCGGTCGCGATCTGCCACGCCCATCATCGCCAGACCGAGGCCAGCATCGCCGGCATCCGGCTGCAGGTGGCGCGATGATCGCCCGGCTGCGCGGCCTCCTGGACAGCGCCGGGGCCGACCATGCGGTCATCGACTGCAACGGCGTCGGCTACCTGGTCTTCTGCTCGCGCCGCACCCTCGGCCTGCTGGGCGGTCCGCGCGAGGCGGTGGCGCTGCATGTCGAGACCCATGTGCGCGAGGACCACATCCATCTCTACGGCTTCGCCGACACGGCGGAGCGCGACTGGTTCCGGATTCTGACCACGGTGCAGGGGGTCGGCGCCAAGGTGGCGCTGGCCATCCTGTCGGTGCTGTCGCCGGACCAGGTGGCCACCGCCATCGCCGCCGGCGACAAGGCGATGCTGGCCCGGGCCGAGGGCGTCGGGCCGAAGCTGGCCGGCCGGATCGCGTCGGAGCTGAAGGACAAGGTCGGCGGCATCGCGCTCGGGCCAGCCGTCGCCGCCTTCCATGGCGGGGGCGCCGCGGCCCCCTCCGCGCCGGCGGAGGCGGGCGCCGCGGCCGATGCCGTCTCCGCCCTGGTCAATCTCGGCTACGGCCGGGCCGAGGCCTTCGCCGCCGTGGCCAGGGCCGGCGGCAGGCTGGGCTCCGAGGCGACCGTGTCGGCGATCATCCCCGCCGCCCTGCGTGAGCTGGCGTCATGAGCGGCCCCGGAGACACCGACCGCATCGTCACCGGCGAGCGCCAGGGCGACGACGACGCCTCGCTGCGGCCGCAGACGCTGGAGGATTTCGTCGGCCAGCGCGAGGTCTGCGACAATCTCCGCGTCTTCGTCACCGCCGCCCGCGGCCGGGCCGAGGCGCTGGACCATGTCCTGCTGTTCGGCCCGCCGGGCCTGGGCAAGACCACGCTGGCGCAGATCGTGTCGCGCGAGCTCGGCGTCGGCTTCCGCGCCACCTCCGGCCCGGTGATCGCCCGCGCCGGCGACCTGGCCGCGATCCTGACCAACCTGCAGCCGCGCGACGTGCTGTTCATCGACGAGATCCACCGCCTGAACCCGGCGGTGGAGGAGATCCTCTACCCGGCGATGGAGGACTTCCAGCTCGACCTGATCATCGGCGAGGGGCCGGCGGCACGGTCGGTGCGGATCGACCTGCCGCCCTTCACCCTGGTCGGCGCCACCACCCGGTCGGGGCTGATCACCACGCCGCTGCGCGACCGCTTCGGCATCCCGTTGCGGCTGAACTTCTACGGCACGCCGGAGCTGGAATCGATCGTCAGCCGCGGCGCCCGGCTGCTCGGCTGCCCGCTGACCGACGAGGGCGCGCACGAGATCGCCAAGCGGTCGCGGGGCACGCCGCGCATCGCCGGCCGGCTGCTGCGCCGGGTGCGCGATTTCGGCGCCGTGGCCGGGCTGGACCGGATCGACGCCCGCGCCGCCGACCAGGCGCTGAAGCGCCTCGACGTCGACGAGGCGGGGCTCGACGCCATGGACCGGCGCTATCTGCGCCTGATCGCGGAGCATTACGGCGGAGGTCCGGTCGGGGTCGAGACGCTGGCGGCGGCGCTGAGCGAGCAGCGCGACATGATCGAGGACGTGATCGAGCCCTACCTGCTGCAGCAGGGCCTGGTGCAGCGCACGCCGCGCGGCCGCGTCCTGGGCGACCGCGGCTACCGCGCGCTCGGCCTGGCCGAGCCGAAGCGCGCCGCCTCCCAGCTCGATCTGTTGCCGGAAGACGAGCCGTGACCGCGCCCCATTTTTTTCCCGTCCGGGTCTATTGGGAGGACACGGACGGGTCGGGAATCGTCTATCACGCCTCCTATCTGCGCTTCGCCGAGCGGGCGCGGACCGAGCTTCTGCGCGCGGCGGGGTTCGAGCAGTGGTCGATGCTGGCGAAGACCGGTATCGCCTTCGCCGTGCGCCACTGCGCCATCGATTTCCGCCGTTCCGCCCGGCTCGACGACCAGCTTCTGGTCGAGACGCGGGTGACGGCGATCGGCGGCGCCAGTCTCGAAATGTCGCAGGTGATCCGGCGCGATGGGGACGACATCGTCACATTGCTGCTGAAATTGGCCTGCATCACTCGTGACGGCCGGGCGGCACGGATGCCGCCGCGGCTTCGCGAGGTCTTCAACGCGATCAAAGGTCAGACCGCGTCGCACGCGGCGGAGTGAAGGGCGAAGGTATGGAGCAGTCGGTGATCGAAACCGCCCAGGCGGTCGGGCAAGGTGCCGTGCACAACATGAGCATGTGGGGCTTGTTCCTGCAGGCCGACGTGATCGTCAAATTCGTGATGCTGCTGCTGCTGGCGGCATCCGTCTGGTGCTGGGCGATCATCTTCGAGAAGTGGATCCGCGTCCGCCGGCTGAACCGCCAGGCCGATGCCTTCGAGGATGCGTTCTGGTCCGGCGGGTCGCTGGACGACCTGTACGACCAGGTCGGCGCCAACCCGCCCGATCCGATGGCCGCCACCTTCGCCGCCGGCATGAAGGAATGGCGCATCGCCGCCGATCGCGGCATCGCCGCCTCCGGCAGCATGCGGGCCGGGCTGCAGCAGCGCATCGACCGGGTGATGCAGGTGACCATGACGCGTGAGCTGGGCCGGGTCGAGCGCGGCATGACCGTGCTGGCCTCGGTCGGCTCGACCGCGCCCTTCATCGGCCTGTTCGGCACGGTCTGGGGCATCATGAACTCGTTCCAGTCGATCGCCGCCCAGGCCGACACCAGCCTCGCCGTGGTGGCGCCGGGCATTGCCGAAGCGCTGTTCGCCACCGCCATCGGCCTGTTCGCCGCCATTCCCGCCACCACCGCCTACAACAAGTTCTCGAACGACCTGAACAAATACGCCGAGCGGCTGGAGAACTTCGCCGGCGAGTTCGGCGCCATCCTGTCGCGCTATCTCGAGGACCGCAGCTGATGGGTGTCTCGCTCTCCCACGCCACGGGTCGCACACGCGGCGGCCGCCGCACCTTCCGCCCGAACTCCGACATCAACGTCACGCCCTTCGTCGACGTCATGCTGGTGCTGCTGATCGTGTTCATGGTCACCGCGCCGCTCCTGACCGTCGGCGTGCCGGTCGACCTGCCGCAGACCCGGGCCCAGAACATCCCGACCAAGGAGCAGCCGCTGCAGGTCACCATCGATGCCCAGGGCCAGATCTATGTGCAGAAGAAGCAGGTGGCGATGGAGGACCTGGTGCCGATGCTGACCGCGATCGCCAAGGCCCAGGCCCAGGGCTCGGCGGCAGGCACCGGCGGCGGCCCGGCCGAGACCCGCATCTTCGTGTTCGGCGATCAGGCCCTGGCCTATGGCCGGATCATGCAGGTGATGGGCGCCATCACCTCGGCCGGCTTCACCCGGGTGGCGCTGATCTCCGAGACGCCGAAGGGGCAGGCCGCCCTGACGCCGGCCCCGGCGACCACCGCACCGGCACCGAGGCGCTGACAAGAGCCCCATGCGTCCCAGTCTCATCATCTCCCTGGCCCTGCACGCGATCCTGCTGGTCGTGCTGATGTTCGGGCTGCCGCTGTTCCGGCGCGACGCGCCGGCGATCGCGGTCGTGCCGGTGGAGATCGTCAGCGCCGATGCGGTCGGCGCGGGCGCGACCGGCGAGATCGCGCCGGACCGCCCGCCGGCGCCGGATGCCACCGGCGACGCCGAGGCGCCGCCGCCGCCGGCCGCGGCCAAGACGCCGCCGTCGCCGAAGCCGCCGGCGCAGCGGCCGGAGCCGCCGAAGGTGGCGCAGCTGCCGCAGCCGCGCCAGTCCGAGCCGACGCCGCAGGCGCGGCCGGCGCCTGAGCCCGAGCCGGCCTCGCCGCCGCCTCCGCCGCCGACCCCGCCGGCGCCGAAGACGCCGCCGCAGGCGCCGGAGCTGCCGACGCCGCCGACCCCGACTCCGCCGCCGCCCACGCCGCCGCCACCGCCGGTGCAGGCACCGTCGCCCGAGGCCACCAAGCCGCCGCCTCCGCCGACGCCGCAACAGCCTCCACCACCCCCGCCGCCGCAACGGCCGAACCCGCCCTCGGGCAAGCCGCAGGCGGAGCCGACCCCGACTCCGTCGCCGCCGACGCCGCCGGCCGAGACGGCGCAGGCCGACCCGATGGCGATCGCCCCGACCGAGGCGCCGCGCCCGGGCAAGCGGCCGACGGCTCCGCCGCCGGCGCCGACGCAGCAGGCGGCCACGCCGACGCGATCAGCGCAGGGCCAATCGCAGTCGGTCGACAGCGACGCCCTTGATGCCCTGGCCAGTGAGTCCACGTCGACGCGGCCGAGCAATAGCCGTTCGAACCGTACTGCGGCGCCATCCGGCCAAAACTCCCGGTCGCGGGACATCAGCAAGGGCGAGAAGGATGCGATCGCCCGCGTGGTCGGAGACCAATGGAACGTGGATCGCCAAGCGCAGGACGTTCCCGTCGTCGAGGTTCTCGTCAGGATCGACGGCAGCGGCAAGCTGTCCTCCGTGGAGATCGCCGATCCGTCGATGCGCAGCAACGCAGCCGCCCGTGCAGCCGTGCGCGCTGTCTATGTCACGTTCGATCAATGGCCCGTCCCGCAAGGGGGGTGGCCAGACGACACCTTCCGTCTTGTGTTCGATCCCAAGGACATGTTCTGACCAGCCAGGAACCGAGGTGCAGACAATGAAACGAGGCTTCCTCCAGACCACGCTGGCCGCCCTGGCTGCGGTCGTATCCCTCTCGCTCGCGGCCGCGCCGGCCCAAGCCGAGATCCGGATCGACATCAACCAGGGCGTGACCCAGCCGATGCCGATCGCGATCACCGACTTCCCGGGTGATGCCGTCGGCAGCCAGATCAGCCAGATCATCACGGCGGATCTGCAGCGCTCCGGCCTGTTCGCGCCGATCGACCCGCGCGCCTTCACCCAGGATGCGGCCTCGCTGCAGCAGGGCCCGCGCTTCGCCGACTGGAAGGTGCTGGCCGCCCAGGCGCTGGTCACCGGCCAGGTCCGGCCGCGCGGCGACGGCCGCTTCGACGTCGACTTCCGGCTCTGGGACGTCGCGGCCGAGCAGCAGCTGACCGGCCTGACCCTGACCGGCGACAGCGCCCTGATGCGCCGCGTCGCCCACAAGATCGCGGACGAGATCTACCGCGCCGTCACCGGCGAGGACGGGTATTTCGACACCCGCGTCGTCTACGTCTCCGAGACCGGGCCCGAGACCAACCGGGTCAAGCGCCTGGCGATCATGGACCAGGACGGGGCCAACCATCAGTTCCTGACCGACGGGTCGCAGCTGGTGCTGACGCCGCGCTTCTCGCCCAACACGCAGCAGATCACCTACATGGCCTATGTCGGCAACAAGCCGCGGGTCTATCTGCTCGACCTCGGCAGCGGCCGGCAGGAATCGCTCGGCGACTTCGCGAACATGACCTTCTCGCCGCGCTTCAGCCCGGACGGCAACCGGGTGATCTTCAGCATGGCGCAGAACGGCAACACCGACATCTACGTCCAGGATCTGCGCACCCGCTCGGTGCAGCGCCTGACCTCCGACCCCTCGATCGAGACCTCGCCTTCCTACTCCAAGGACGGGTCGCAGATCGTGTTCGAGAGCGACCGCGGCGGCAGCCAGCAGCTCTACATCATGAACTCCGACGGCTCGGGCGTGCGCCGCCTCAGCTTCGGCCAGGGCACCTATGGCACGCCGGTGTGGTCGCCGCGCGGCGACCTGATCGCCTTCACCAAGATCACGCGCGGCCAGTTCTCGATCGGCGTGATGCGGCCGGACGGGACGGGCGAGCGCGACCTGGCCTCGGGCTTCCTGGCGGAAGGCCCGACCTGGGCTCCGAACGGCCGCGTGCTGATGTACACGGCCAGCGGCGGCGGCGGCAGCAAGCTGGTCACGGTCGACATCACCGGCCGGGTCAGCGCCGCGGTGCCGACGCCCTTCGACGCGTCCGACGCCGCCTGGTCGCCGCTGCTGCCGTGACGGCAAGCCGCAGAAATGCTAGAAATACCGCAAGAAATACCTTGCGGAGCAGGCAGTAACCTGCTTTTCCCTCAACCGATTTCCGAATCGTAAAGTCGGATCCACGTCAGGGGCAAAGAACCATGCGTCTCAAGATTGTGTCCCTCATGGGGGCTCTGCTGCTGGCCACCGCCTGCAGCTCCACCCAGAACGCCGGCACCGGCGCCGGCGCCGGCGGCCTCGGCACGGGCGGCACCGCCGTTCCCGGCTCGCAGCAGGATCTGGCTCAGAACATCGGCGACCGGGTGTTCTTCTCGCTCAACGGCTTCGACCTGAGCCCCGAGGCCCAGGCCACGCTGAACAAGCAGGGCGGCTGGCTGCAGCAGTACCAGAACGTCGCCGTGACCGTCGAAGGCCACGCCGACGAGCGCGGCACCCGCGAGTACAACCTCGCGCTCGGCGACCGCCGCGCCAACTCGGTGCGCAACTACCTGATCGCCAATGGCGTGGCCCCGTCGCGGGTCACCACCATCAGCTACGGCAAGGAGCGTCCGGCTGTGCCGGGCCACGACGAGTCGGCCTGGGCGCAGAACCGCCGGGCGGTCACGGTCGTCAACTGATCTCCGCCGGGACGGCGGGCGGCGCCTTCGCGGCGTGGCCCGCCGGCCGGTCGGACGACTTGCGCGCCGGGCGGCGGCAGCGGCATCGCCGTTGTCGCTGCGACCGGCGCGTCTTATTTTCGCCGCTGGGATCGGCTCAGGATCGGTCCCGCGGCCAGACCGAACCCGTGCTCCGAACCATGGAGGTGGAGGCGACATGCCGGTTTCGCAGAGGCGATGGAGTATTCTTGCGGCCGCGGCGCTCGCCGTCGCGGTCCTGGCCCCGTCCGGGCCCGGCCGGGCGCAGAGCTACGAGGCCCAGCTCGAGGTCCGGGTCAGCACGCTGGAGCAGCAGATCTCCCAGCTGACCGGCCAGATCGAGCAGCTGCAGTATCAGAACCAGCAGCTCGCCGACCAGCTGAAGCGGGCCCAGGCCGATATCGAGTTCCGGCTGAACGAGCTCGAAGGCGGCGGTGGCGGCAGCACCAAGGCCGCACCGGCCCCGGCGCCCGCCAAGCGGGCGCCGGCCCAGACCGCGCCGCGGACGCCGCAGCCCTTCACCCCGACGCCGCTGGTGCCGCCGAAGCGGTCCGACGCCGGCCCGCCGGCCCCTGGCTACGACGGCCAGGGCGACAGCCTGGGCGCGCCGCAGGAGATGGGCGCGGCCGATCCGGGCTATGCGCCCTCGGTCCCGGCCTTCGCCTCGACCGAGCCGCAATCCTACGGCCTCGGCGGCACGGCGCCGGGCGACGTCACGGCCTGGTACAACCAGGCCCAGGGCCTGTACAACCGGGGCGACTATGACGGCGCCATCGCCGGATTCAGCCAGGTCATCGCCGCCGACCCCGGCGGCGGCCTGGCCGGCAACGCCAACTATTGGCTCGGCGAGTCCCTGCTGGCCAGGGGCCGGCCGGGCGAGGCGGCCAACGCCTTCAACACCGCCTGGTCGACGGATCCGCGCGGGCCGCGGGCGCCGGACGCCCTGATGCGCCTGGGCCAGTCGCTGGTCGCCGCCCGGCAGGAGCGTTCGGCCTGCGACGCCTTCGCCCGGCTGGTGGCGGACTATCCCGACGCCCCGGCACAGATGCTGCGCCGCGCCAAGGACCAGCAGCTGCTGATGCGCTGCTGATGCATGACCAGTCCGGTCGCGCCCGAGCCCGTCTCGGATGAGGAATTCGCCGCGCGGCTCGACCGCCTCGGCCCGTTCGACCGGCCGTTTCGCCTTGCCGTCGCCGTCTCGGGCGGTCCCGACAGCATGGCGCTCAGCCTCCTCGCCGCATGCTGGGTCCGGCAGAGGGGCGGCCAGATCCTGGCCCTGACCGTCGACCACCGGCTCCGCCCGGATTCGACCGCCGAAGCCGCCGCCACCGGCGCTTCCCTGACCCGCCACGACATTCCGCACCGGATCCTGACCTGGACCGACGCCCCCGCCCGGGCCTCGCAGGACGAGGCGCGCCGCGCCCGCTACGCCCTGCTGGACCGGGCCTGCCGGGAGGCCGGCATCCGCGACCTGTTGGTCGCCCATCACCGCGAGGATCAGGCCGAGACCGTGCTGCTGCGCCTGGCCAAGGGCAGCGGCGTCGACGGGCTCGCCGGCATGGCCGCCTGGCGCCCGACGCCCTGGGGCCGGCTGCTGCGGCCGCTGCTCGACCTGCCGAAGGCCCGGCTGATCGCCACCTGCGCCGGATTCGGCGTGGTCCCGGTCGACGATCCCTCCAACCGGCGCAGCCGCTACGCCCGCGCCCGGCTGCGCGCCGCCCGCGAAGTGCTGGCGGCGGAGGGGCTGACCGACGACCGGCTGTTCGCCCTGGCCCGCCGCGCCGGCCAGGCCCGGGCGGCGCTGGAGCGCTTCACCGCCGAACTGGGCGCGCGCGCCGTGCGGCTGGACCCCGCCGGCTATGCCGCGATCGATCTTCCGGCGCTGCGCGAGGCGGATCCGGAGATCGCCCGCCGCCTGCTCGACTCCGTCACCGCCTGCATCGGCGGCGGCGCGGAGGCCCGCTTCGATGCGCTGGAGCGGCTGGCCGGCGCGGTGCAGGACGGTGCGCTGCTGGGTCGCACCCTGGGCCATTGCCGCCTGCGCACGGCCGGCGACCGGCTGCTGGTGTTCCGCGAGCGGCGCCGCCTGCCGGAGGTCGTCGGGCCCCCGCCCGGCACATCCTTGCTCTGGGATGGCCGTTTCCGCATCGAAACGCCGGCGGATGCCGCGCCGGACGACCGGATCGCGGCCTGGGGCGACGCCGCGGCCGGGGAGGGGCGTCCCGACGGACTGCCCTTCGACGCCGCTGCGGTGCTGCCGGCGCTGTGGCGGAACGGCCGCGTGCTGCGCCGACCGGTCCCGGATGCGGCCGGGCCCGGCCTGTTTCTGCGGTTCGAGCCGCTTCGGCCGCTGCTGCCGAATGGATTCCCGGTTGTTTAGAGGCGGCGCTATATTATCTACTAGCGAGCCCCCGGAGCATTCCGGGGACCCACGACGCCGTGGCGCCGCGCAAGCGGTATGCGCGGGACATGAGGCGACCGTCCGTGAACAATTTCGGCAAGAACTTTGCGCTCTGGATCATCATCGGCCTGCTGCTCCTGGCGCTGTTCAACCTGTTTCAGAGCTCCGGCGGCCGCAGCCCGCAGGGTGAGCTGGCCTACAGCGACCTGGTGACCGCGGTCGAGAAGGGGCAGGTCCTGGACGCCAAGGTCCAGGGCAACACCGTCATCGGCCACTACAATCAGAACGGCGGCGGCGGGTCGTTCCAGACCTACGTCCCGGACGGCACCGACATCGTCAATAAGATGACGCAGGCCGGCGTGCGCGTGCAGGCCGCGGCGCCCGAGGGGCCGAACCTGCTGCTGACGACGCTGATGTCGTGGCTGCCGATGCTGCTGCTGATCGGCGTCTGGATCTTCTTCATGCGCCAGATGCAGTCCGGCGGCGGCAAGGCCATGGGCTTCGGCAAGAGCCGCGCCCGGCTGCTGACCGAGCGCACCGGCCGCATCACCTTCGACGACGTCGCCGGCATCGACGAGGCCAAGCAGGAGCTCGAGGAGATCGTCGAGTTCCTGAAGGACCCGCAGAAGTTCCAGCGCCTGGGCGGCAAGATCCCGAAGGGCGTGCTGCTGGTCGGCCCTCCAGGCACCGGCAAGACCCTGACCGCCCGCGCGGTCGCGGGCGAGGCCAACGTGCCGTTCTTCACCATCTCCGGCTCGGATTTCGTCGAGATGTTCGTCGGCGTCGGCGCGTCCCGCGTCCGCGACATGTTCGAACAGGGCAAGAAGAACGCCCCCTGCATCATCTTCATCGACGAGATCGACGCGGTCGGCCGCCATCGCGGCGCCGGCCTGGGCGGCGGCAACGACGAGCGCGAGCAGACGCTGAACCAGCTGCTGGTCGAGATGGACGGCTTCGAGGCGAATGAGGGCGTGATCCTGATCGCCGCGACCAACCGCCCGGACGTGCTGGACCCGGCGCTGCTGCGCCCCGGCCGCTTCGACCGCCAGGTGGTGGTGCCGAACCCGGACATCATGGGCCGTGAGAAGATCCTCAAGGTCCATATGCGCAAGGTGCCGCTGGCGCCGGACGTCGACCCGCGCGTCATCGCCCGCGGCACGCCCGGCTTCTCCGGCGCCGACCTCGCCAACCTCGTCAACGAGGCGGCGCTGCTGGCCGCCCGGCGCGGCAAGCGCGTGGTCTCCCATGCCGAGTTCGAGGAAGCCAAGGACAAGGTCATGATGGGGGCGGAGCGCCGCTCGATGGTCATGACCGACGAGGAGAAGAAGACCACCGCCTATCACGAGGCCGGCCACGCCATCGTCGGGCTGTACGTGCCCGAGCACGATCCGATCCACAAGGCGACGATCATCCCGCGCGGCCGCGCCCTCGGCATGGTGGTCAGCCTGCCGGAGAACGACCGCATCAGCTGGGCCAAGATCCAGATGGAATCCCGCCTGGCCATGACCTTCGGCGGCCGCCTGGCCGAGGAGCTGATCTTCGGGCCGGAGCGGGTGACCAGCGGCGCCGCCAGCGACATCCAGGCGGCGACCAACCTGGCCCGCGCCATGGTGACCGAATGGGGCATGTCGCCCAAGCTGGGCCGGCTGCGCTACAGCTCGAACGGCCAGGAGGTGTTCCTCGGCCATTCGGTGACGCAGACGCAGAACGTCTCGGAAGAGACCGCCAAGATCATCGACGAGGAGATGCGTCGCCTGATCGAGGAGGCCGAGACCAAGGCCCGGACCATCCTGACCGAGCATATCGACCAGCTGCACCTGCTGGCCAACGCCCTGCTCGAATACGAGACGCTGACCGGCGACGAGGTGCGGGGCCTGATCCTGCGCGGCGAGCCGATCGTGCGGCCGGAGCCGAACGACGAGCCGCCGCCGCCGAAGCGTCCGACCAGCGGCAAGCGCACCTCGGTGCCCTCGGGCGGTGCCAAGGGCATCGATCCGGAGCCCCAACCTGGTACGTAATCGGGCGGGAACCTGGTGACGACCCAGACCGACCACGGGCCGCGTTTCGACGCGGCCCGTGCCGTTTCCCTCTCCGACGATGTCGCGCCCTGGGCCGCCCGGCCCGGGTTGCGACCGTATCTGCGCCCGCTCGGCCTAGCCGACGCCGCGCCGGACGCGCTGCCCCTGGCCGGCGGCCCGCTGTCCTTCGACCGGGTCGAGCTGATCCTGCGCGGCGACGGCCGTCTGGAACGAGCCGTCGCCGACCTCGTGACCTTGCGCCGCTGGGCTGCGCGCCACGGCCTCGGCGCCGCGATCGAAGACCGGCTCGACCGGCTGAGCCGGCCCCGGCCGGCCTTCGCCGGGCTCGATCTCGACCGGCCGCGGCTGATGGGCATCGTCAACGTCACCCCCGACAGCTTCTCTGACGGCGGCGACTTCGCCGAGGCCGGCCGCGCGGTCGCGCACGGGCTGGCCCTGGCCGAGGCGGGGGCGGAGGTCCTCGACATCGGCGGCGAATCGACCCGGCCCGGCTCCGCCCCGGTGTCGCCGGAGGCGGAGATCGCCCGGATCGAGCCGGTGATCCGCGACCTGGCCAATCGCGGCCTGACCGTGTCGGTCGACACCCGCCACGCCGCGGTGATGGAGGCGGCGCTGGCCGCCGGTGCCCGGATCGTCAACGACGTCACCGGCCTGACCGGTGATCCCGCCAGCCTGGGCGTGGTCGCCCGCGCCGGCTGCCCGGTGGTGCTGATGCACATCCGGGGCGAGCCGCGGACGATGCAGCAGAATCCCGTCTACGACGACGTCCTGCTCGACGTGTTCGACTGGCTGGAAGAGCGCATCGCGGCCTGCGCCGCCGCCGGCATCCCGCCCGGCCGCATCGCTGTCGATCCCGGCATCGGCTTCGGCAAGAAGTCGCTGACCCACAATCTGCCGCTTTTGCGTGGTCTCTCTCTGCTGCACGGACTCGGCTGCGCCGTGCTGCTCGGCGTGTCGCGCAAGCGCTTCATCGGCACCCTGTCCGGTGCCGCCGATCCGAAGGAGCGGGTATCGGGGTCGATCGCGGCGGGGCTGTACGGCGTGGCTCAGGGGGTGCAAATCTTACGGGTTCATGACGTCGCGGAGACGCGGCAGGCGCTGGCCGTGTGGTCGGCGCTGCAGGTGGGGACCGAGCTGGAGGCAGGGGATTAGATGACGCGCAAGCTGTTCGGGACCGACGGCATCCGCGGTCGCGCGAATGTCGAACCGATGACGGCTGAGACGGCGCTGAAGGTGGCGACGGCGGCGGCGGCGCAGTTCCGCCGCGGCGACCACCGCCACCTGGTGGTGATCGGCAAGGACACCCGGCTGTCCGGCTATCTGCTGGAGCCGGCGCTGACCGCGGGCTTCATCGGCGCCGGCATGGACGTCACCCTGGTCGGCCCGATCCCGACCCCGGCCATCGCCATGCTGACCCGGTCGCTGCGCGCCGATCTCGGGGTGATGATCTCGGCCTCGCACAACCCCTACGAGGACAACGGCATCAAGCTGTTCGGTCCGGACGGCTACAAGCTGTCGGACGAGGTCGAGAAGGCGATCGAGGACCGCATCGCCCAGCCGACCGAGGACCAGCTGGCGCCGCCGGCCCGGCTCGGCCGCGCCCGGCGGCTGGACGACGCCTCCGGCCGCTACATCGAATACGCCAAGAACACCTTCCCCAAGGGGCTGCGGCTCGACGGGCTCAAGGTCGTGGTCGACTGCGCCAACGGCGCCGCCTACAAGGTCGCCCCCGCGGTGCTGTGGGAGCTGGGGGCCGAGGTGATCAAGATCGGCGTGTCGCCGGACGGCCTCAACATCAACAAGCTCTGCGGCGCCACCGCGACCGACGTGATGCAGCAGGCGGTGGTGGCGCACGGCGCCCATCTCGGCCTGTCGCTGGACGGCGACGCCGACCGGCTGATCATGGCCGATGAGACCGGCCGGCAGATCGACGGCGACCAGCTGATGGCGATGATCGCGCGCGACTGGTTCGCCGGCGGCCGCCTGGCCCAGCCGGCGGTGGCGGCGACGGTGATGTCGAATCTCGGCATGGAGCGCTTCCTCGGCGGCCTCGGCCTCGGCCTGATCCGCACCGCGGTCGGCGACCGCTACGTGGTCGAGACCATGCGCGAGCGCGGGCTCAACCTCGGCGGCGAGCAGTCCGGCCACATCGTCATGAGCGACTACGCCACCACCGGCGACGGTCTGATCGCGGCGCTGCAGGTGCTGGCGGTGATCCAGCAGTCCGGCCGGCCGTCGAGCGAGGTGTTCCGGGTGTTCGAGCCGCTGCCGCAGCGGCTGCGCAGCGTCCGCTTCAAGCCGGTGCCGGGCGCGCCGTCGCCCTTGGAGCAGGCCCTGGTCAAGCAGGCGATCGCCGAGGCGGAGGCCAGGCTCGGCAAGGACGGCCGCCTGCTGATCCGCAAATCCGGCACCGAGCCGGTGATCCGGGTGATGGCCGAGGGCGAGGACGCAGCGCTGATCGAAAGCCTGGTCGGCGAGATCTGCGCGACGATCGAGACCGCAGCGTGATTCTCGGTGCGTAGGTTGGGTTCGCTCGGCGAACCCAACATCGTGCCGCCTGAGCTATCGTTGGGTTCGCAAGCGCGAACCCAACCTACGATCCAGTCCTCTTGCAAATACCGATTGACGGAATCGGGGCGATCTCTATCCTCCGCGGCGGGCCACGTCCCCCCACCGGGACGCTGCTATCTGGAAGGATAGACATGACTGCGAGCGCGCTCGCCCCCATGCCCGGACTCCGTCCGCGCAACCCCAATTTCTCCTCCGGTCCCTGTGCCAAGCGCCCCGGCTGGTCGCTCGAGGCGCTGCAGAATGCCGCCCTCGGCCGGTCGCATCGCGCCGGCATCGGCAAGGCCAAGCTGGCCGACGTGATCGAGCGGTCGAAGCGCGTGCTGGGCATGCCCGCCGGCTGGCGCCTGGCCATCGTGCCGGGATCGGACACCGGCGCCGTCGAGATGGCGCTGTGGACTCTGCTCGGCGCCCGCGGCGTCGACCTCCTGGCCTGGGAAAGCTTCGGCGAGGGCTGGGTCACCGACGTCGTCAAGCAGCTGAAGCTGCCGGATGTCCGCACCTTCAAGGCGCCCTATGGCGAGCTGCCGGACCTGGCGCAGGTCGATTTCGACCGCGACGTGGTGCTGACCTGGAACGGCACCACCTCCGGTGTGCGGCTCGCCAATGGCGACGCCATCCCGGCGAACCGGCAGGGCTTGGTGATCTGCGACGCCACCTCGGCCGCCTTCGCCATGGACCTGCCCTGGGACAAGCTCGACGTCGTCACCTGGTCCTGGCAGAAGGTGCTGGGCGGGGAGGGCGCGCACGGCATGCTGGCCCTGTCTCCCCGCGCGGTGGAGCGGCTGGAGTCCTACACGCCGGCCTGGCCGCTGCCCAAGGTGTTCCGCCTGACCTCCAAGGGCAAGCTGGCCGAGGGGCCGTTCAAGGGCGAGACCATCAACACCCCGTCGATGCTGTGCGTCGAGGACGCGATCGACGGCCTCGCCTGGGCCGAGGAGATCGGCGGGCTGGATAAGCTGATCGAGCGGTCGGAGAACAATCTGGCGGCCGTCGCCGCCTGGGTCGCGCGCACCCCCTGGGTCGATTTCCTGGCTGCGGATCCGGCGATCCGCTCCTGCACCTCGATCTGCCTGAAGATCGTCGACCCGGCAGTCACGGCGCTGGACGCCGACGCGCAGGCCGCGGTGCCGAAGAAGATCGCCTCGCTCCTGGAGAAGGAAGGCGTCGCCTTCGACATCAACGGCTATCGCGACGCGCCCCCGGGCCTGCGCATCTGGGGCGGCGCCACGATCGACACCGCCGATCTCGAAGCGCTGCTGCCCTGGCTCGACTGGGCGTTCGACCGCGCCCGGGCCGAGCTGAAGCTGGCTGCCTGATCCTTTCTCCCGTCAACACCCTGCACCTCGCCCCGCCATCGTCGCGGAGCGGCGGGGCGCAGGTTCCCTTCGGAGCAAGACAATGCCCAAGGTTCTCATTTCCGACAGCCTGTCCCCGGCCGCCGTCGCCATCTTCCGCGACCGCGGCGTCGAGGTCGACGTCAGGACCGACCTGAAGCCCGAGGAGCTGAAGGCGATCATCGGCCAGTATGACGGCCTCGCCATCCGCTCGGCCACCAAAGTGACCAAGGAGGTGCTGGCCGCCGCGACCAACCTCAAGGTCGTCGGCCGCGCCGGCATCGGCGTCGACAATGTCGACGTCCCGGCCGCCACCCAGCGCGGCGTGGTGGTGATGAACACGCCCTTCGGCAACTCCATCACCACCGCCGAGCACGCCATCGCCATGATGTTCGCGCTGGCCCGGCAACTGCCGGACGCCAACGCGTCGACCCATGCCGGCAAATGGGAGAAGTCCCGCTTCATGGGCGTCGAGCTGTTCGGCAAGACGCTGGGCCTGATCGGCTGCGGCAACATCGGCTCGATCGTCGCCGACCGCGCCGTGGGGCTGAAGATGAAGGTCATCGCCTACGACCCGTTCCTGTCGCCGGAGCGGGCGCTGGACCTGGGCGTGGAGAAGGTCGAACTGGACGGGCTGTTCCAGCGCGCCGACTTCCTGACCCTGCACACGCCGCTGACCGACCAGACCCGCAACATCATCGACGCGGCGGCGATCGCGAAGATGAAGCCGGGCGTGCGCATCATCAACTGCGCCCGCGGCGGGCTGATCGTCGAGGACGACCTGCTGGCGGCGCTGAAATCCGGCCATGTCGCCGGCGCCGCGCTGGACGTCTTCGCGGCCGAGCCGGCGAAGGAGAGCGCCTTCTTCGGCCTGCCGAACGTGGTCTGCACCCCGCATCTCGGCGCGGCGACCAGCGAGGCCCAGGAGAATGTGGCGCTGCAGGTGGCCGAGCAGATCTCGGACTTCCTTCTCTCCGGCGCCGTGACCAACGCGCTGAACATGCCGTCGGTGACGGCGGAGGAGGCGCCGAAGCTGAAGCCGTACCTGGCCCTGGTCGAGCAGCTGGGCAGCTTCGCCGGGCAGATCACCGAGACCCGGCTGAAGGCGGTCAACATCACCTATGAGGGCGACGTCGCCCAGCTCAACACCCGGCCGATCACCAGCGTCATCCTGGCCGGGCTGCTGCGGCCGCTGCTGGACAGCGTCAACATGGTATCGGCGCCGGTGGTGGCGCGCGAATACGACATCGACGTCAGCGAGACCAAGCGCGAGACCTGCGAGGATTACCACACGCTGGTGCGGCTGACGGTGACGACCGAGCGCCAGACCCGCAGCATCGCCGGCTCGCTGTTCGCCGGCACCAAGCCGCGGATCGTCGAGCTGGAGGGCATCTCGCTGGAAGCCGAGGTGGCGCGCAACATGCTGTTCGTGCGCAACGAGGACAAGCCGGGCTTCATCGGCCGCCTCGGCACGGTGCTGGGCGACGCCGGCATCAACATCGCCAACTTCAACCTCGGCCGGCGGCCCGAGGGCGGCAGCGCGCTGGCCCTGGTCTCGGTCGACAGCCCGGTGGCGGAGGAGATCGTCAAGACCGTGCTGGGCCTGCCCAGCGTGGTCCAGGCCAAGGCGCTGAACTTCTGAGCCGACGGTAGCGTATCGAACGAAAAGCCCCGGCGAAGGTCGGGGCCTTTTGTTGTGACCATCCCCACACTGTCATTGCCGGGCTTGACCCGGCAATCCAGGGGCCACGAAGAGCCGCTCTGGCCGCCCCTGGATCCTCGGGTCAAGCCCGAGGATGACAGTCAGTAGATAGCGCAGGTGCAGGACAGGTCCGCACCACGACGTCTCGTCAGAACGGCGAGTCCGGGTAGTAGAACTCCTCGGCGTTCTCCTTGGTCACCAGCGTGGCGTCCAGGATGTAGCGGCCGCGCACCGGCAGGTGGTCGTAGAGGTTGGCGGCGGTCAGGTCCATCGCCACCGCGACCATGGCCGGCGGGTACAGCACGTCGACCGGGATCATCTTGTCGCCGTCCATCACCTTCTTGACCATGTCCTTCATGCCGGCGCCGCCGACCACGAACTTGATGTCGGTGCGGTTGGCCTGCTGGATCGCCTCCAAGACGCCCACGGCCATGTCGTCGTCCTGGCACCACACCGCGTCGATCTTCGGGTACTTGGCCAGGTAGTCCTGCATCACCTTGAAGGCGTCGTCGCGGCTCCAGTTGCCGAACTGCTTGTCCAGCACCTTGATGCCGCTGCCGGCGATCGCCTCGTCGAAGCCCTTGATCCGCTCCTCGTCGATCACGATCGGCAGGCCGCGGATGACCACGACGTCGCCGGTGCCCAGCGTGTCCTTGATGTACGTGCCGGCGACGCGGCCGAGCTCCGGGTTGTTGCCGGCGACGTAGAGGTCCTGGATCGACTGGTCGCTCAGCGCCCGGTCGACCACGGTGACGAAGACGCCCTTCGACTTCACCTGGCGGATCGGGTCGGTCAGCTCGTCGGAATTGTGCGGCAGGGCCACCAGCGCGTCGATGCCCTGGGTGGTCAGGTCCTCCAGCGCATTGGCCTGGGACGCGCCGTCCGGCGAGGTCTTGACGATCACCTTCAGCCCCGGATAGCGAGCCTCCAGCGCCTTCGCCTGCTCCTGCGCGTGATAGACGACGCCGCCGGTCCAGCCATGGTCGGCGGCCGGGATCGACACGGCGATGGTCTTGCTCTCCTGTGCCTGGGCGGCACCGAAGGCCGCCATCAGGGCCACGGCCGCGAGGCCGATCATCTTGAAACGCATCTATTCCTCCCCAGAAATCGAGCCTGTTGCGAACGGGCGGCCCTAATTGCCCGGCCGGCGCAGCAGCGACCGCTGCACCAGCATGGCGATGATGATGATGGCGCCCTGCACCGCGCCGATCAGGTACTCGCTGACCAGGTTGGACAGGGCCATGATGTTGCCGACGACCTCAAGGATCAGGGCGCCGCAGATCGTGCCCCAGATCCGGCCGATGCCGCCGCGCAGCGCGGTTCCGCCGACGACCACGGCGGTGATCGCCTGCAGCTCCCACAGCAGCCCGGTGGTCGAGGTGGCGGAGCCGAGCCGCGGCACATAGACCAGCACGGCCACGGCGACGCAGACGCCCTGGATGACGTATGTCAGGGTGCGGATGCGGTCGACGGCGATGCCGGAGTAGCGGGCGACCTCCTCGTTCGACCCGACGGCGCGGACATGGCGGCCGAAGGGCGTGCGGTACAGCACGAAGGCGCCCAGCGCGCCGACCGCCAGGATCACCAGGATCGGCACCGGCACGCCCAACACCGTGCCGAAATAGACCGGCCGGTACAGCGCCCGCAGGTCCGGCGCCTTCATCGCGATCGAGCCGCCCTCGGCCAGCCAGATCAAGAGGCCGCGGAAGATGCCCATGGTGCCGAGGGTGACGATGAAGGGCTCGATCCGCCCGACCGTGGTGATCAGCCCGTTGCCCAGGCCGCACAGCGCGCCGAGCATGATCGCCGAGGCCATGGCCAGGGCGATCAGGCTGACCCCGTCGCCCAGCGGCGCCGCGTTCATCAAGAGGATCATGGCGCCCGCGACGAAGCCGGACATCGACCCGACCGACAGGTCCAGCCCGCCCGCGGTGATGACGAAGGTGGCGCCGACCGCGATGATGGCGATGAAGGCGCTGCGGGTGGCGACGTTCAGCAGGTTGTCGGCGCTGAGGAAGTTCGGGTTCAGCAGGGCGCCGACGACGATCAGCACGGCCAGCGCGAAGAACGGCGCCGCGGTGCGGATGTCGAACTTGAAGCCCCGTCCGGCGGTTGTCGTGGTGGTGGTGGTGCTCATGCCTGTTCCACCGACGCTTCCGCCGGTGCCATGGTTTTCACGCCGGTGGCGTAGGTCACGATCTCGTCCTCGGTCATCGCGTCGCCGGTGACCTCGCCGACGATGCGGCCGGACCGCATCACCAGGATGCGGTGGCAAAGGCCGATCAACTCCTGCATCTCCGAGGAGATGACGATCACCGACTTGCCCTGGGCCGCAAGCTCGGCGACGAAGCGGTAGATCTGCTGCTTGGTGCCGATGTCGATGCCTCGCGTGGGCTCGTCGATCACCACGATCTCCGGCTCCAGCAGCATCATCTTGCCCAGCAGCAGCTTCTGCTGGTTGCCGCCGGACAGCTGCCCGGCCAGCAGGTCCTTCCGGCGGGTGCGGACGTCGAAGGCGGCGATGGCGCGGTCCAGCTCGGCCCACTCCTTCGCAGCGTCGATCACCGGCCCGCGGGTGAAGCGCTTCAGCGCCGCCAGTGTCAGGTTGATGCGCAGGTCCTGGGCCAGCAGCAGGCCTTTGCCCTTGCGGTCCTCGCTGAGATAGACGATGCCGGCCGCCATGCTGTCGCGCACGGTGGCGAAGCGGGCCGATTTGCCGTCGCGGAAGACCTCGCCATGGGCCGTGCGCAGCCCCAGAACGCCCTCCAGCAGCTCGGTGCGGCCGGCGCCGACCAGTCCGGCGAAGCCAAGGATCTCGCCGCGCCGCAGGGTGAAGGTTGCGTCCTCGGCATAGCGCGGCACGGTCATGCCCTTGACCTCGAGCACCGGGTCGCCGGAAGGGGCGTCGGTGCGCGGCGGGTAGAGATTGGCCATGTCGCGGCCGACCATCATCCGCGCCATGTCCAGCGGCTGCAGCTCCGCGGCGGGCCGGGTGCCGACCAGCCTGCCGTCGCGCAGCACCGTCACCCGGTCGGCGATCGCCTTCACCTCCGGCAGCCGGTGCGAGACGTAGAGCACGCCCACGCCCTTGGCGCGGATGTCGTGGATGACCTTGAGCAGCGCGTCGGTCTCGTGCGAGGTCAGCGACGCCGTCGGCTCGTCGAAGATCACCACGCTGTGCGGCACCAGCAGCGCCTGGGCGATCTGCACCAGCTGGCGTTGCGCGATCGACAGCTGGGCGACCACGACGGCCGGGTCGATCTCCGCCCCCAGCGACCGCACCGCCTCGGCTGCGCGGGCGTTCATGGCGCGATCGTCGACCGCCAAGCCTCGGCGCAGCTCGCGGCCCAGGAACAGGTTCTCGGCCACGGTCAGGTGCGGCGCCAGCAGGATCTCCTGATGCACCAGCACGATGCCGTGCCGCTCCGCGTCCACCGGGCCGGCGAAGCGGATCGGCGCGCCGTTCAGGGCGATGGTGCCGGCGGTCGGCTCGAGATGGCCGGCCAGGATTTTCATCAGCGTCGACTTGCCGGCGCCGTTCTCGCCGATCACGGCGTGGACCTCGCCCGGCAGCAGGTCGAAGCCGATCTCCTGCAGCACGGCCACGGTGCCGAAGGTCTTGCCGAGGCCTTGGACGGACAGCACCGGGCCGAGGGCAGGGGAGGGAACGGTCATGGCAGGTTGTCCCGGATGAAGATGTCGATCCGGATCCGCTCCTGGTCCGGCACGATCGGCACGCCCTCGCGCAGCGCCAGCAGCACCCGGATGCTGCTGCGCGCCATGTGGCCCGCATCCTGGTTGATGACGGCGTCGATGGTGCCGCGGATCAGGTGGCGGCGGGTGAAGTCGGTCAGCTCGTGGCCGATGAAGACGACGTCGCGGGCGCGGCCGGTCGCCTCCAGCGCGGCGACCACGCCCTGCTGGCCGCCGCCGACATTGTACAGCCCGACCAGGTCGGGGTTCTCGTCCAGCAGGGTGCGGGCGGCAGCCTCCACCCGGCCGGGATCGTCCCGCGCCTCGCGCAACGGCAGCACCTCCAGCTGGGGGTATTCGCGGGCGATGACCTGCTCGAACCCGAATTGCCGCTCGATATGGTCGCGCAGCTGCAGCGATCCGGCGATCAGTCCGACCTTGCCGCGGCGCGGGCCCAGGAAGCGGCCCAGCAGGCTGGCGGCGCTGCGGCCAGCGGCGTGGTTGTCGAGTCCGACATAATGGTGCCGCCTGGCATTTGGCAGGTCGGAGACCAGCGTGACCACCGCGATGCCGCGGGCCGTCAGGGCGTTCAGCGCCTCGACCACGGCCGGATGGTCCAGCGCCACCACGGCGACGCCGTCCAGCTCCGTCGGCAGCCTTTCCAGCGCCTCGGCCAGGGCCTCGCCGTCGAAGACGTCGACCTGCAGCACGTCGATCGCCACCCGCTCGGCCTCATAGCGGCGGGCGAGGGTGCGGAACTCTCGCTCCAGATTGTCCATGAAGTCGTTGGTGCCGGCCGGCAGGATCGCGGTGAAGCGGAAATCGCGTGCCCGCGACAGGCGCGAGGCCAGCCGGTCCGGCTCGTATTGCAGCCGTTCGACCGCCGCCTTCACGCGGTCGATCATGCGCGCATGGATGCCGGCACGTCCGTTCAGCACGCGATCGACGGTCGCGACGCTGACGCCGGCTTCCCGTGCGACGTCTTGCAGCGTCGTCCTGGCCACGGAAGCCCCTCCCTGATTGAAGGGATATCATCAAAATTTGATGAAGGGAAATCAAACCGGGTCGGCACCACCCGGCACGCCCGCCGGCCCCGACGCGGTTTATCGGATCACAGGACGAAGTCTGCCGCCGCCAGGGAGAGGTGGAGTGGACCCCGCTGGTGAGACAGGGAAAATAGGGACAGTTCTCTGAGAAGGAGAACCGATGTCCAAGCGGGAGAGCCGGACCTTCAGCCG
>NZ_JBHYMS010000052.1:0-51801 GCF_042743185.1 Inquilinus sp. NPDC058860
ATCCCCTCCCCCTACCCCCCTCCCGCAAGGGGAGGGGGGACTCCTGTGGAGAACCCGCAACGCCCCGCCCCTGCCCCGGGCACTGCGCCCCAGGTCGCCGACCCGCGGGTCGGCGGCAAGGCCTTCGTCGATTTCCAGAACGACGTCACCGCCGCCGACATCCGGCTGGCCGCGCGCGAGGGCTACACCTCGCCCGAGCACATGAAGCGCTACACCACCCAGGGCATGGCGACGGACCAGGGCAAGACGTCGAACGGCCCGGCGATGGACATCCTGGCCGATGCCCGCGGGCTGCGGCGGGGCGATGTGGCGGCGCCGACCTTCCGCCCGCCCTACACCCCGGTCGCGTTCGGCGCCATCGCCGGCCGGTCGGTCGGCTGGCACGCCTATCCGACCCGGCGGCCGCCCTTCCACGAGATCCAACGGGCCGACGGCGCGGTCTTCATCCGCTCCGGCGGCTGGCTGCGGCCGCATTACTACCCCCGGCCGGGCGAGAGCCTGGGCGATGCGTCTCTGCGCGAGGCCCGATACGTCCGCTCGCATGTCGGGGTGTTCGACGTCTCGACCCTGGGCAAGGTCGACGTCAGCGGCCCCGACGCCGCAGCCTTTCTGGAGCGGCTCTACGTCAACCGGATCGAGACCCTGCCGGTCGGCCGCTCGCGCTACGGCATCATGCTGCGCGACGACGGCATCGTGCTGGACGACGGCACCGTCACCCGGCTGGCCGAGGACCGCTTCTACGTCACCACCACCAGCGCCAAGGCGCATGACGTGGTGCGGATGATGGAGCGGCTGACCGAGGTCGATTGGCCGGAGCTGCGGGTGGCGGTGACCGAGCTGACCGAGGCCCGCGCCGCCCTGGCGCTGACCGGGTCGGACGCCCGCGCGGTGCTGGCCCGGCTGGTCGGCGATGCCGCCGACGTCTCGAACGAGGCCCTGCCCTTCATGGCGGTCCGTGACGTCGTGGTGAACAGGCTGCCGGTCCGCATCCTGCGCGTCAGCTTCACCGGCGAGCTGGGCTACGAGCTGCATGTCGAGGCGCAGCACGCCCATGCCCTGTGGCACCGGCTGATCGCGGCCGGAGAGCCGGTCGGGCTGCAGCGCTTCGGGCTGGAGGCGCTGGAGCTGCTGCGGATCGAGAAAGGCTTCCTGACCGGCGCCGAGATCAACGGCCAGGTCACCCTGGCCGACCTGGCGCATGAGCGCTTCGCCAAGCGCGAGGGCAACTACATCGGCAAGCCGCTGGCGCAGCGGGAAGGCTTGGCTGACCCGGACCGGCCGCGGCTGGTCGGGCTGGTGTCGGAGGATGGCGAGCCGCTGGTCGCCGGGGCCCATCTGGTCGAGGGCGGCATGTATCGCCCGAACGAGCCGACCCAGGGGCATGTCACCTCCAGCTGCATCGGCCCGGTCAGCGGGCTGCCGATCGGCCTGGGCTTCCTGGCCCGCAGCCGGGAGCGGATGGGCGGCACCATCTTCGCCACCGATCCGCTGCGCGGCAGCCACGTCAAGGTGCGGGTGGTCGAGCCCTGCATGTATGACCCGAAGGGGGAGCGCGTCCGTGGCTGAGACCCTGCTGAATCCCATCGAGGCGCTGTCGACCCTGGACGCCGACGGCCTGAGCTTCCGCCCCTGGCGCCCCGCCGCGATCCTGCAGCTCGCCGCCTGGAGCGAGGACTCCGCCGCCGCTTTGGCGGCCTGGGAGCGCGGCGTGTTCGGCGCCGCCGTCGCCGGGGCGGGCGCGACGCTGACGGCGGGCGGGCTGCGGCTGTGGCCGGTCGCGCCCTGGCGCCGGCTGCTGATCGCCGAGACCGATGCCCTGCCCGACCTGCCGGCGGAGGTCGCCGCCATGTCCTGCACCGGCGGCTTCACCGGGCTGCGGCTGGACGGGCCGCGCTCGCGCGACCTCTTGGCCAAGCTGGCGGCGGTCGACCTGCATCCGGACATGCTGGCCGAGGGCGACTTCGCCACCGCCCGGGTGGAGCATGTGCGGGTGCATCTGCAGCGCGCCGGCGCCGACGCCTTCGACCTGCTGCTGCCGGTCTCCACTGCCGAGTTCACCCTCGGTGCCCTGGCCGACGCCGCGCTGGAGTTCGGCGCCCGGATCGACCCGGCGCTTCTGCACCGCCCGACCCCGCCGCAGGAGTCACCGCGGGCGTTCAGTTTGAAGTAGGCGTGCCTTCCCGCCGCCGTAGGTTGGGTTCGCTGCAGGCGAACCCAAAGGCATGGCCCCGGCGGCGGAATGTTGGGTTCGCGATCGCGAACCCAACCTACGCGACGGCCTCAGGCGAACGATTTGATCGCTTCGTCCTCGGTATCGTAGGTGTAGAACACGTGGAGGAGCCTGCTGATCACCAGGATGTCATAGGCCTTGGAGGAAATCGCGGCCAGCTTGAGCCTTCCGCCAAGCTTCTCCGTATTTTCGAGGGCGCCGACCAGCGCGCCCAGCCCCGGCGAATCGAGGCGGGTGACCCCGCTGAGGTTCAGCACGATCTTCCTCGCACCGGATTCCAGAATTAGTTCCATCTTGCTGCGCATTTGAAAGGTGATGTCGACGTTGGAATCGCCTTTGAGCTCCAGGATGGTGACCCCGTCCTTTTCCCGTTTGGTGATGTCCATCTGATCTCTCCTCTGGTTTCAGGGTTCCCGTTCCGGGTGGGTCATGTCCCCGCCCGGGCGCCATCGCAGGATGGCGACGGTGCCTCCATTCGGGCCGGGCGCGTGGCCGGCCTCGTCCGCCATCGCCCGCATCAGCAGCAGGCCGCGCCCGCCCGGAAGCAGCCGGTTCTCCGGCCGCAGCGGGTCGGCGACGGCCGCGGGATCGAAGCCCGCGCCCAGGTCGGCGACGTGGACCACGAGGTCGGCGCCGTCGCGCAGCACGCGCAGCCCGACCGGCAGGCCGGGGTCGCGGCCGTTGCCGTGGACCATGGCGTTGATCACCGCCTCATGCGTCGCCAGGGCGATCCGGTACCGCGCCGCCTCGCCGAGACCGAGCGGCCCGAGCACCGCGTCCAGCCGGTCGCGGACGTCCTCCAGCGCTTCCGGCCGGTTGGGGATGGCGAAGTCGAGCAGCAGATCCTGAGGGCTTTGCTCGGCCCGCGCCGGCAGCAATGGTAGCGAATTCGGCCGCATCGACGCCTTCACCAACATCTTATCAGAAATGCCTAATACTAATAGCACGACAATTAGGAGCGAGGGATTCAATTTTCAGATTAATGATTCACAGCACAATAAATTTTACAAATCTTCTTTCAATTCCATTTATTTCTTAAGATAGAACAAATATTTCCAACAGCGATACTTCCCGAAGTTGTTGCAGCGGCTTGGCAAGGGCAGGTCCGGAACCGCAATTTTCTCCAAGCCGCGACCGCCCGGCACGGCCTAATCCAGGACTCCCCGATACCGCCGGAGTCCTCGCCATGCCCACCTACCCCTCCCTGCAGACCGCCCTGTTCGCCGACGGCCCGGCGCCGGACCGGGCCGGGAAGATGGCCCTCTACGGCTGGCTGATCGGCGACTGGGAGATGGACACCCGCCTGTTCGCCGAGGACGGCACCGCCACGCCCGGCCACGGCGAGATCCATTTCGGCTGGGCGCTGCAGGGCCGCGCCATCCAGGATGTCTGGATCCTGCCCGGCGCCTTCTTCGGCACCACGCTCAGAATCTACGATCCCGGCTTCGACGCCTGGCACATCCTGTGGCACGACCCGCTGAAGCAGTACTACACGCGGCAGATCGGCCGAGCCGAGGGGCGCGACATCGTCCAGCTTGGCCAGGACGAGAGCGGCGCCACCATCCGCTGGAGCTTCCGCGAGATCACCCCGGACAGCTTCGTCTGGCGGGCCGATCGCTCGGCCGACGGCGAGCGCGACTGGCGCCTGCTGGCCGAGTTCCGGGCCCGGCGGGTCTGAGAGGTCTCCGAGGGCTGGCCGCAGGGCCGGTTCCGGCTAGATTGCTTCCGTCCCCGCAACCGAGAGGCCTGCGATGACGGATGACGAGCGCGCGATCCGCGACCTGGTCGAGACCTGGATGGAGGCCAGCAAGGCCGGCGACACGGCGACCGTCCTCAGCCTGATGTCGGACGACGTCGTCTTCATGGTCCCCGGCCACGAGCCCTTCGGCAAGGAGACCTTCGCCGCCGCCGCCGCCGGGCAGTCGGAGTTCCGCATCGACGGCCGCGGCGAGATCCGCGAGCTGCAGGTGCTGGGCGACTGGGCCTGGCTGCGCAGCCATCTCGACGTCACCATGATCCCGCCGGTCGGCCAGCCGGTGCGGCGCACGGGCTGGACCTTGACGATCCTGCACAAGCAGCCGGACGGACGCTGGCTGCTGACCCGCGACGCCAACCTGCTGACCGTGCAGCCGGCTTCGTAGGTTGGGTTCGCATGGCGAACCCAACATTTCGCCACCGATCCCGGCCGATGTTGGGTTCGCGTCCCGCGAACCCAACCTACGCCTGATATCCACAGGGTATCAAAGCGAGCAGAAGCGATATTTGATTGATCAGCCGCGGAGCCCGAAATACGTCCGGAGCCCACCAGCCCGGAGGAAACCGTGTCCGTCCTGCGCGCTTCCAAAGCCGCCGTCCTGGCCGCCGCCCTCGCCGCCGGTCCCGCCGATGCGGCCTCCGAACTCGTCCGCGAGGAGCTGCGGGCCACGACCGCGGACGGGGTCGGCATCCGTGTCCGCGAGGTCCAGCCCCGCGCCGGTGCCGCCGGGGAGCCGATCATCCTGGTCCATGGCGCCCGCGTGCCGGGGATCGCGTCCTTCGACCTCGACGTGCCCGGCGGCTCGCTGGCCGCGGACCTGGCGGAGCGGCTGGGCCGCGCCGTCTTCGTCCTGGATGCGCGCGGCTATGGCGGCTCCGACCGGCCGGCGGCGATGGATCGCCCGGCAACGGAGAGCCGGCCGCTGGCCCGCGGCCATGAGGTGGTGCGCGACATCGACGCCGTGGCCCGCATCGCGGCGGAGCGCACCGGTTCGGACACGGTCGCCCTGGTCGGCTGGGCTACCGGCGGGATGTGGTCGGCCTGGTATGCCGCGCTGTGGCCCGAGCGGGTCGGCCGTCTGGTGGTGCTGAACGCGCTCTATGGCGGCGCCGACCGGCACCCGACGCTGGGCCCCGGCTCGCCCGTGGCTGATCCCGACCATCCGGACCGGCTGAGCCCCAAGGTCGGCGGCTACACGCTGAACACCGAAGCGGCGCTGTTCCCGTCCTGGGACCGCACCATCCCGGCCGAGGACAAGGCCAGCTGGCGCGACCCGGCCGTCGCCGAGGCCTATGCCCGGACGGCGCTGGCCAGCGATGCGGCCTCGGAGACGCGCGAGCCCCCGGCCTTCCGCGCCCCGGCCGGGGCCACCGAGGACAGCTTTCTGCAGGCCGGCGGCCGCCGGTTGTTCGACGCCGGCTCGATCACCGCACCGGTGCTGCTGGTCCGGTCCGAGCACGATTTCTGGAGCCGGCCGGAGGACATGGCCGCCTTCGTCCATGACGCGGTGCGGTCCCAAGGCGTGCGCAGCGTCACCCTGCCCGGCGCCACCCATTACGCGCATCTCGACCGCCCGGAGCGCGGCCGGGACGCGCTGATCGCGGAGATCGTCGCCTTCCTGGGGCCGGAGACCGATCAGTAGGCCAGCCGGCCGTACATGTCGTCGAAGGGCATCATCACATGCTCGCGATAGGCCGGGCGTTCGGCCAGGCGGGCGTACCAGGCGCGGACATGCGGCACCGCAGGCGTCTCCAGCCCCATGCCGAAATAGCGGTACAGCACGGTGCCGGCCGGGATGTCGCCGAGGCCGAAGTCGTCGCCCGCCAGGAAGGGCCGGCCGGACAGATGCTCGTCGAGCAGCCGGACATGGCCGGCGCAGGCCTCCTGCTTGCGGGCGATCAGATCCCGGTTGCGCTCGGCCTCCGGCGTCCGCCAATGGCCCCAGAACAGGTCCATGAAGTCGCGCTGCAGCGTCGCCAGCGACCAGTCCATCCAGCGGTCGGACAGCGACCGCTCGGCCGGGTCTGCGGCCCAGAACCGGCCGTGGCGGGCGGCGAGATAGCGCAGGATGCTGTGCGATTCCCACACCACCGTGCCGCCATCGTCGATCACCGGCACACGGCCATGCGGGTTCCTGGCGCGGAAGGCCGGGTCGTCCAGCCCGCCGAAATCGCCGCCGGCCGGGATGTGCTGATGCGGCAGGCCCAGCTCGCCCACCAGCCACAGCACCTTCTGCACGTTGAAGGCATTGCGCCGGCCCCAGATCGTCAGCATGGCTCCGATTCCCTGAATGGTCGTCCGGTCAATACGTCGTCATAGATCGTCAGGTAGCGCAGCCGCTCCGGCCGCGGCTCGCGGAAGGCCATGGCGTAATAGCCGATCTGGTGGAAATAGCTGACCCGGGTGCGGATCAGCGCCTCGTCGCCGGCATAGCCCATCTGGTCGAAGGCGCGGCGCAGCAGGCCCATGCGGTGGTCGTCGGCGGCCTGCACCGCCCGCGCCACCTCCTTCGAGGCGCGGCCCCAGTCGCGCACCGCCATGTCCAGCGCCGGGCTGAACGGGTCCTCGTCGACCCAGACGTTGCGGAACGCCCGGAACAAGGCCGTCCCCACGAGGTCGGTACGACCCTCAAGGGCTTCGAAAGGCGCGCAGTTGCGGCGGCGCCATTCCACCAGGAGGGCCGCCAGCAGGTCCTTCAGGCCCTTGAAGTGGAAGTAGAAGCTGCCGCGCGTCACCTTCAGCGACCGGGCCAGCCGGTCGACCTTGACGCTGGCGACGCCGCCCTTCTCCAGCACCTTCAGCGCGGCGCGGATCCAGTCCTCGCGGCGCAGCGTCCGGCGCCCGTTTCCCGTGTCCGCCGTCGCTTTGCTGTTCTTCGCTGTCGCCAATGCGTCCGTCCTCGATCGGTGCCGGCGGTAGCCTTGCGTCACCAGCCAGATGCCGACCCCACCCTGTATGCCCGAACCGGGCAAGGCAAGAGGGGAGCCGGACGCCGCGTCGGAGACCAGCCCACCATGTCCCATCCCCCCATCGACCCGAAATCGGTCGCCGGGAAGACCCCGGAGGTCGAACGCCATGTCCAGCTTCTCGTCATCGGCGCCGGCCCGGCCGGCATCGCCGCGGCGGCCGAGGCGGCGGAGCGCGGGCTGGAGGTGCTGCTGGTCGACGAGAACCCGGTCGACGGCGCGCTGATCGGCATGGACGTGCCGCTGCATTTCGGCGGCCGCGCCACCGCCGCGGTGAACACGCCCGGCCGCCTGCTGGAAACGTTCCTCGAAGCCCAGCCGGAGCTGGTCGAACTGTTCGACAAGGGCGTCGAGGTGCTGCTGCAGACCACGGTCTGGGGCCTGTTCGCCAACGCCCCCGGCGTGCAGTGGATGCCGGGGCCCATCGCCGGCCTGGCCGACACCGACCGGTCTTGGCTGGTCGGCTTCGACCGGGTGGTGGTGGCCGCCGGGCGGCGCGACCTGGGCATGTCCTTCCCGGGCTGGGACCTGCCCGGGGTGATGGGCGTGACCGCGGCGCACCGGCTGATCGCCGGCTATGACGCCTTCGCCGGCCGGCGCATCCTGATCCTGGGCACCGGCGCCGAGGCGCTGGACCTGGCCCTGACCGCGCTGGGCCGCGGGCTGGAAGTGGCCGGGCTGGTCGAGGTGGCGGACCAGCCGGTCGGCCCCGCGGCGCTGGTCGAGGCGGTGCAGGCGCATGGCGTGCCGGTGCTGACCGGCCATGTGATCAAGGCGGCCTCCGGCAATGTCGAGGGCGTCACCATTGCGACGCTGGTGCGGGTCGATGGCGGGCTGTCACCGGTGCCGGGGACCGAGCGCGACATCGCCTGCGACACGGTCGCGCTGGGCATCGGCACGGTGCCGAACATCGAGCTGCTGGCGGCGCTGGACGCCAGGCTGGTGCACGATCCGAACCGCGGCGGCCATGTGCCGGTGATCGAGGCGGACGGCCGCACCGCCCTGCCCTTCGCCTATGCCGTCGGCGACTGCGCCGGCATCCATGCCGCCAAGTCGGTCGACGCCGCGGTGGCGCGGCAGGAGGGCCGGGTGGCGGCGGTCGCCGCGGCCGCGTCGCTGGGCCGGGCGGCCGAGGGCGACGTCGTGGCCGCCCGCGCCGGGCTGGCGCAGCCGGTCACGGGCCAGGGCGACCACCGCATGACCTGGCTGAAGGCGCTGCTGAACACCGGCGGGCTCGACGTCCTGGTCTGCCAGTGCGAGGAGGTCAGCCGCGGCGAGCTCTTGGACATCAGCCCGCCGCGCTATCTCGAGCGCCGGTCGAACAAGATGGGCACGCGGTCGCTGACCACGCTGCTGGAGGACGGCCCGGTCAACCAGGACCAGGTCAAGCGCCTGACCCGCGCCGGCATGGGGCTGTGCCAGGGCCGCCGCTGCCGCGAGCAGGTGGCGATGCTGCTGGCCCTGTCCTCCCGCATCGATGTCGGCCAGGTGCCGCTGGCCAGCTACCGCCCGCCGGTGCGGCCGCTGCCGCTGAAGGTGCTGTGGCCGCAGGACGAGGCCGAGGTGGTGCGGCAGGAATGGGATTCCTGGTTCGGCATCGAGAGCCAGTGGGTGCCGTGGTGGGACATCCCCGCCGGCACGACGAAGCAGGGCTGAGGCGGAGGGCGGATTATGGCAGAGACGAAGAACGGCGCCTCGGTCGTCATCATCGGCGGCGGCGTCACGGGCTTGAGCACCGCATGGTGGCTGGCGCGCGGCGGGGTCGACGTGCTGGTGCTGGAGAAGGGCATCGTCGGCTGGGAGGCCTCGGGCCGCAACGGCGGCGGCTGCACCCATCCGCAGAGCCCGCTGTTCCCGGAGGAGCAGCGGCTGTGGCCGCAGATGGACGAGCTGTTGGGCTATCCGACCGAGCACCAGCCGCGCCGGCTGAAGGTGGTCCTGCATGAGTCGGACGTCGAGTTCATGCTGGGCTGGGTGCGGATGGGCGAGCGGCAGGGCTTCCATTACGACACGCTGGACGGCCCGCAGATCCGCGAGCTGGCGCCGCTGGTGGGCGACACCGTCGAGCGCGGCTATCTGCTGAACTATGGCGGCCACGCCAACCCGCAGCGCACCAGCCAAGCCTATGCCTGGGCGCTGCAGGACCAGGGCGGCCGCATCCTGCAGCACTGCACGGTGACCGGCTTCGACACCGGGGGCGGCAAGGTGACGGCGGTCCGCACCGACCGCGGCGATTTCGGCTGCGACCATGTGGTGATCGCCGCAGGCCCCCAGACCGGCCTCTTGGCCGAGATGCTGGGCGTCGACCTGCCCGTGGCGTCCGGCCGGGCCGAGATGATCGTCACCGAGCCGCTGCCGCCGATGCCGATGAGCGGGGTCGACGGCAACGGCCTGTACGGGCGGCAGACGCTGCGCGGCAACCTGGTCTATGGCGGCGGCCCTCATGAATGGCTGCCCCCGGTCGGGCTGGCGACGCCGCCGAAGCCGTCCAGCCCGCTCCTGCGCAACATCGGCCGGCGGCTGATGGAGCTGTTCCCGAAGGCCGCCCATGTGCGGATGATCCGCAGCTGGTCGGGCGTGATCGAGAACACGCCGGACGGGCGCGCCGTGATCGACCGGATGCCGGGCTTCGACAACGCCATCGTCGCCACCATGTCGAGCGTCGGCTTCGGCCTGTCGCCGGCCAGCGGCCACGCCATCCGCGACCTGATCGTCGACGGCGCCTGCAGCTTCGCCGACCTGTCGACGATGCGCCTGGACCGCTTCGCCGGCCTGCCGAAGGACTGGCGCGAGGCCCAGGGCTGGCTGCCGCCGGTCGCGGCGTGACCGCCCCTTTCCCTGCCGCGGCCCGGACCCCACATCGAAGATCCAGCACACAGCAGGGGCGAACGCCATGAGCGAGAAGCCGAGGAAGATCCCCGGGCCCGACCATCCGATCACGGTCGCGCCGAATCCGGCCCGGGTGGTGGTCAAGGTCGCCGGAAAGGTGGTCGCAGACAGCCGCGACGCGCTGACGCTGCGCGAGGCTAGCTACCCGCCGGTGCAGTACATCCCGCGCAAGGATGTGGACATGGCGGCGCTGCAGCGCACCAACCACGCCACTTACTGCCCCTACAAGGGCGACGCCGCCTATTACAGCATCCCGGCCGGCGGCGGGCGGGCGGCGAACGCGGTCTGGACCTACGAGGCGCCCTACGACGCCGTCGCCGGAATCAAGGACCATGTCGCCTTCTATCCGGACCGCGTCGATTCGATCACCGAGCAGCCGGGCTGATTGAACGCCGGCTTTGAGGCCGTTTGAGAATGCGCTGGCATGAGTCGGCTGGCGGTGGTTTCGAGAACCGGAGCGCAGCGCACGTTTGGTGCGTGAGCACC
Source organism: Inquilinus sp. NPDC058860 (assembly GCF_042743185.1). Classification (NCBI taxonomy): domain Bacteria; kingdom Pseudomonadati; phylum Pseudomonadota; class Alphaproteobacteria; order Rhodospirillales; family Rhodospirillaceae; genus Inquilinus; species Inquilinus sp. NPDC058860. Next base: position 10,328 of record NZ_JBHYMS010000052.1, read on the forward strand.
GGAAGCTTCGAGCCCGCCGTCAGACGGCCATGCCAGTAGCATTATCGAACGGCCTCACGGGAACAGCCCCGGCGCATCCGATCGGTGGCAGACGCAGCACAGCTTGTTGCCGTCCGGATCGCGGACATAGGCGCCGTAATAGTTCGGATGGTAGTGCGGCCGGGTGCCGGGCGCCCCCTCGTCGGCGCCGCCCGCGGCCAGCGCCGCCTTGTGGAAGGCGTCCACCTGCCCGCGCTCGCGCACGTTGAAGCCGATGGTAACGCCGTTGCCGAAGGTCGCCTTGCCGCCGTCGATCGGGCGGCAGATCAGGAACTCCGGGCCGCTGTCGCCCTCCGGCACATAGCACAACCAGCCGGCGACGCGGTCGTCGAGCTGGCAGCGCAGGCCGATCGCCGCCAGCACCTGGTCGTAGAACTGCTTGGCCCGGTCGATGTCGTTGGTGCCCACCGTGATGTGGCTGAACATGGCCCTCCCCGCGGCGCATGGCCTTCTGTGTTCCGCGCATCGGGCTCGCCGGCCGATACTGCGGAGATGGCCCAGCATAGCGTCCGCCCCGGCCTGAAACAAAGCGGCAACATTCCAGAATTCTTCTGCGGAACCCGGCCCGGATGCCGCAGCCCGGACCGGAACCGCCATCGCCCGGTCGCTATTGATGCCATAGTCGACACCGGCCGGCCCCTGCCCCGGAACGCCGCCGAGGAGGAAGAGATGGACACGATCGGCCCCCTGACCCAGCAGATCCACAACGATCTTCTCGCGCTGATCGGCGCGCGGTCCGAGGACTATGCCGCCGAGGCCGGCGGCGATCCGCAGGCGGTCAGCGGCGCGCTGATCGGCGCCCTGGCCTTCCTGACCGGACAGATGATCGCCGCATCGGTCGAGGCCGAGGGCGTCACGCCGCTGCTCGAACGGGCCAGCGCCAACATGCGCGTCGGCGCCGAGGTCGGCGTCGCCCCGGTGCAGACCATCGACACCGGCGTCACGGTACATTGACCCGCGGTCGCTACCCGTCCGCCTCCGCCATCCGCCGCACCTCCTCGCGGATCGAGCCGAGGATGCGGTGCCGCAGGCGGATGAACGCGTCGGTCTCCGCGATCTCCGGCGCCCGCGGGCGCGGCAGCGGCACCGGCACGATCTCCTTGATCCGGCCCGGCCGGCTGGACATCACCGCCACCCGGTCGGACAGGTAGACCGCCTCGTCGACGTCGTGGGTGACGAACAGCACGGCCAGGCGGTGCGCCTCCCAGATGTCGGTCAGCAGCTCCTGCATCTGCTGCCGGGTCAGGGCGTCGAGCGCGCCGAAGGGCTCGTCCATCAGCAGAATCTTCGGCCGGTAGCACAGCGCCCGGGCGATGGCGACGCGCTGCTTCATGCCGCCGGACAGCTGGCTGGGCCAGGCATCGGCGAAACGCGCCAGCCCGACCAGCGCCAGATGCTCGCGCGCCGTCTGCTTCACCTGCATCGCCGGCAGGCCGAGGCCGCGCAGCGCGAATTCGACATTCCCCAGTGCGGTCAGCCACGGCATCAGCGTGTAGCTCTGGAACACCACGCCGCGGTCGCGCCCCGGCCCGGCGATCGGCCGGCCGTCGACCAGCACCGCGCCTTCGTCGAACGCCTGCAGCCCGGCGACGATCGACAGCAGGGTCGACTTGCCGCAGCCCGAGGCGCCGACCAGCGACACGAACTCGTTCTCGCCCAGCGTCAGGTCGATGCCCTGCAGCACCTGCAGCCGGTCCTGCTTCTGCACGAAGGTCTTCGAGACGGACCGCACTTCGAGCCGCGCCGTCATCGCCGCGCCCGCTCATAGGGGAACAGGCGCTGCGCCAGCGCCTTCATGCCCTGGTCGGTGACCAGGCCGAGCACGCCCAGCACCAGGATGTAGCCGATGATCGTGTCGGTCTGGAAGAACCGCTGCGCCGTGGTGATGCGATAGCCGAGGCCGGAGGTGGCGGCCACCAGCTCGGCCAGCACCAGCCAGGTCCAGGCCCAGCCGAGGCTGATCCGCATCGAATCCCAGATCCCGGGCAGCGCCGCCGGGACCACGATCGACATCAGGATCCGGCGCGGCTTCATCTCCAGCGTGCGGCCGACATCGATGAAGTCCCAGGGCACGCGCTTGACGTTGTCCATGATCAGCAGCACCTGCTGGAAGAAGGTGCCGATCCAGATGATCAGGAACTTCTGCAGGTCGCCGGTGCCGGTCCACAGGATGGTCAGCGGCACGAAGGCGACCACCGGCATGTAGCGGACGAAATCCACCACCGGCTCGATCAGCGCCTCCCACACATGATAGCGGCCGATCAGCACGCCGACCGGCACCGCGACCACCGTCGCCAGCAGGAAGCCGACCAGGATGCGGTAGATGCTGATCGCCGCATCGTCCCACAGCTGGCCGGACTGCGCCAACGACCACAGCCGGACCGCCACCTGCACCGGCGAGGGCAGGAACAGCGGCCGCACCAGCCCGGTCAGCGTCACCGCCGCCCACAGCAGCAGGAGGCCGAGGAAGACCAGGGCGGCGATGCCGGCGAAGCGCGCCGGCGTCAGCCTGGTGTCGAGGTGGAAGAGGCGCGGCCGGCCGGCGGTCATGCCGTCACGGGGCGACGGCGGCGACGAAGCGCGGGTCGATCAGCCCGCCGGCGTCGACCTCGCCCTGCAGCAGCCCCGCGGCCTCGGCCGCCTTCTTGACGTCGAGGATGACGTGCTGGGCGAAGGCGCCGGTCAGCTGGGTCTTGTTGTCCGCCAGGGTGTAGAAGGTGACGCCGTCGAAGGCGGTCGACAGCTCTTCCGGCGACGCGCCCACCGCCTTGGCGATGATGGCGCGGCCGCCGGCCGTGTCCTTGGCGTAGTCGTCATGGGCGGCCTGCCAGGCCCGCAGCAGCGCCGCGATCTGGCCCGGCTTCTCCTTCAGCACCTCCTCGCGCACCACGAAGACGTCGGAGACCAGCCCCGGATCCTCCGCCGCCGTGTACAGCAGCCTGACCGCCGGGTCCTGCGCCCGCGCCAGGGTCAGGTAGGGCTCGTAGGTCACCGCCACCGGCACCCGCTTGGCGATCAGCGCCGCGCCGGCGTCGGAGGCCGGCATCGGCACCGACTTGACGTCGGCCAGCGTCAGGCCGTTGGCCGCCAGGGCGTAGTTCAGCAGGATGTGGCTGGTGGTGCCCTCCTCGTAGGCGACTTCCTTGCCCTTGAGGTCGGCGATGCCCTTGACGTCCGCCCCGGCCAGGATGGCGTCGGCGGTCATGCTGACGTCGAGCACGGCGACGATCCTGATCGGCAGCCCGGCCGCCGCCATCACCAGCGCGGTGTGGGTGGCGATGTTGGCGCCGTCCAGCTGGCCGCTGGCCAGGGCGGCGTTGACGTCCTTGTCCTGGGTGAAGTTGACGATCTCGACATCCGGCAGGCCCTGGGCCTGGAACAGCTTCTTCTCGGCCGCGACATGCCACAGGCCGTAGCCGAGCCAGGGCTCGATGCCCATCTTGAAGCCGCCGGCCTCCGGCTTCGCCGGCACCGATTGCGCCGCCGCCGGGCCGGCCCAGGCCAGACCGATCATAATCGAGGTCGCCAGAACGGCACCCCGCGCGCCACCATGATGTCCCATAGCCATTCCCCTGCTGAAGGCACGGCCGTTGCAGCCGGCCGCGCTGTTTTTGCGGAGCGACAATTCATAAAGTGGCGGCTCGCAGAGTCAATCGACGCTCCGTATAAAGTCAGACGTATTTTCGCCATCGCGGGACCAAGGCCATGAGCGACGCCATCCGAATCCACGACCTGTCGACGTTGTCCGCGGCTGAGCGCCATGCCCTGCTGGCCCGGACCGAGGCCGATCTCGGCCCGTTCCTCGATGCCGTCCGGCCGATCGTGGCAGCGGTCAAGGCCGAGGGCGACGAGGCCGTGGCCCGCTTCACCCGCGACTTCGACAAGGCCACGGTTTCGGCCGATAGCCTGCGGGTGAGCCAGGACGCGCTGGACGCCGCGCCGGGCCTGCTGGAGCCCGAGGTGATGGCAGCGATCGACTTCGCCGCCGACAGCATCCGCCGCTTCCACGAGGCGCAGCTGCCGGAGGAGATGTGGTGGAAGGAGGTGCGCCCCGGCGTCTTCGCCGGCGACCGCATCCGGCCGATCCCGTCGGTCGCCTGCTATGTGCCGCGCGGCAAGGGCGCCTTCCCCTCGGTGGCGATGATGACCACGATCCCGGCGCTGGCCGCGAAGGTGCCGAACGTCGTGATCATCACCCCGCCCGGCCCGAGCGGGCAGGTCGACACCGCGACGCTGGCGGTGGCCAGACGGGTCGGGGTCACCCAGGTCTTCGCCGCCGGCGGCGCCCAGGGCGTCGCGGCGGTCGCTTACGGCACCGCGACGATCCCGAGATGCGACAAGATCGTCGGCCCCGGCAGCCCCTATGTCGTCGCCGCCAAGCGCCTGCTGGCCGACGTCATCGACACCGGCACCCCGGCCGGCCCGAGCGAATCCATCATCCTGGCCGATGACAGCGTCGACGGCGCTCTGGCGGCACTGGACCTGATCATCGAATCCGAGCACGGGCCGGACAGCTCGGCCTGGCTGGTCACCGACAGCCGCCGGGTGACGGAGCAGGCCGCGGCCGCCCTGCCGGGGCATTGGGCCGAGATGAGCGCCGGCCGCGCCGGATTCTCCCGCACCGTGCTGACCGGGCCGCGCGGCGGCATCGTGCTGGCACCGGACTGGGATTCGGCGATCGGCTTCGTCAACGACTATGCGCCGGAGCATCTGCAGATCCTGTCGCGCGACCCCTTCGCCGACGCGGCCCGGATCGACCATGCCGGCGAGATCCTGCTGGGGCCCTACACCCCGGTGACGATCGGCAATTTCGTGCTGGGCCCGAACGCGGTGCTGCCGACCGGCGGCCATGCCCGTACCGCCTCGCCGCTCTCGGTGTTCGACTTCCTGAAGCGGACCTCGATCGGCTATGTCAGCGCCGCCGGCTATCCCGCCCTGGCCGAACAGGCTCGCAGGCTGGCGACCTACGAAGGCTTCGACGGCCACGCCCGTGCGGTGTCGGAGGCGCGCGACCGGCTGCTGAAGCGCGGGTGAGCATGACCGAGACCGTCACGCTGTGGCGCCCGGTCGGGCCGGAGGAGCTGCGCCTGATCCGGGAGACCGGGATGCGCGCCTTCCCGCCCCGCCTGCCAGAGCAGCCGATCTTCTACCCGGTGCTGTCGGAGGACTATGCGATCAAGATCGCTCGCGACTGGAACGTGCCGGCCAGCGGCTCGGGCTATGTCACCCGCTTTCGGGTGCAGCGCGATTTCCTCGACCGCTACCAGGTTCAGGAAGCCGGCGGCCGCAGCCACCTCGAATACTGGATCCCGGCGGAGGATCTGCCGGCCTTCAACAACGCCATCGTCGGCGAGATCGAGGTGACGGCGGAGTTCACTTGATCAGGTGGAAATCGGGGTGGCCGAGCCAAGCCCGCAGGAAGATCACATCCCCGACATGCACGCCCCAGATCTCCCCGCCCGCCATTTCATAGGGGATCACGGCCACAGTGCCAGGCAGTCCGGCGAGGTATTCGGCGGCGGCCACCTGGATTTCGTCCCATGTTCGGGAATCATACAGCCCTTGGAACGGAAGCAGCAGTCCGCAGAAGGCGATGATTCCGTCCAGCCGCTCGGCGATCGCAAGCCCGAGCTCGGCAAGAATTCGATGGCTGCTGCTCCCACCAACCTCGGCGGACAGGAAGACGGAGTCGCGAGGGATACGGCCAAAGGCCGCCTCGACACCGGCTGGATCGGTGGATTCGTTGTCGAGGCTATTGGGGTCGATGAGGAAAGGAAGCGAAGGCCCCTCATACGAGCCGCCGAGCGGCCGGGTGGTGAAGACTTGCAGGGGATCTGCATCGGCAGAAAGGGCCACCGACGCGATGAGATCCCGGAGCACGCGGGCGCGGTCTCCCGAAACGGGTTCCCACAACAGGATCTCCAAGGTCGGTCCGGCCATAGGCTGCTCTTTTCCCCAACGCTGGCTTCCCGAGGATCGGATGGGTGTTCAATCGACATCGTCAGAAGGGCCGCGCTCCTCCGCCTTCGGCTGCACTCGCACCTCGAAGAAGTCCTCCGAGGCGCGCGGCCCTTGCAGGAAGAAGCAGTCCCAGCGCCGACCGACCGGCGTAATCAGGCGACTGTCGCCGATCTTGAGGATCTCGACCTGATCCGTGCCCTCCGGGAAGGCGACGGCCTTTGGCAAGCACACCACTTGGCCGCGCCTGCTTGTGAAGAGCCTCGTGCGGATCACGCCAAGCCCCCAGAGAAAGTCTCGACCTTCGCTTCCAACAGTACCGTCATCGCGAGCCGAAGGCGAAATGATCCAGCGGCGCCGCCCACTGGACGGCCACGCCTCGTCGGGGCTCGCCATGACGCCAATAGCGGAAGGCGGCCCCACTCAAATCGACGCCAGATATCCCCCATCGACATACAGCACCTGCCCGGTGACATAGGCGGCGGCGTCGGAGCAGAGGAAGATGGCGGGGCCGACCAGGTCCTCCATCCGGCCGAAGCGGCCGGCCGGGATGGCGGCGAGCATGCGCTGCTGCCAGGCCTCGTCGCGGTAGAACACCTCGGTCAGGGTGGTGCGGAAATAGCCGGGGCCGATGCCGTTGACCCGGATGCCGTCCTTCGCCCATTCCGTCGCCAGCGCCCTTGTCATGCCGACCAGGCCGGTCTTCGAGGCGCCGTAGGGCACGGCGCCGGGCACCCCGACCTCCGAGGTCAGCGAACACAGGTTGAGGATGGCGCCGCCGCCGCGCGGCTTCATCAGCAGCGCCGCGGCGCGGGCGCAGAAGAAGGCGCCCTTCAGGTTGGTGTCGACGATCCGGTCCCACAGCGCCTCGTCGACCGCCAGCGACGGCCGCACCTCCTCCACCCCGGCGTTGTTGACCAGGATGTCGAGCCCGCCCAGCGCCGTGGCCGCGGCGGCGAAGGCGCGGTCGATGCCACCGGTGTCGGCGACGTCGAGCACGACCGGCACGGCCTGCCGCCCCCGCTCGCGCACCGCCTCGGCCACCCGGTCCAGCGCCGCGCGATCGCGGCCGGCCACGGCGATGTCGGCGCCGGCCGTCGCCAAGCCGAGGGCCAGGGCCTCGCCGATGCCGCGGCTGGCCCCCGTCACCAGCGCCCGCCGCCCCGCGAGCGGCCCCGAAGCCGGATCGACCATCCCCTGCCCTCCTGCCGAATGCAGCGCAGGCTTGCGCGGCGCCCGCAGCAGGTCAAGATCCCGGCGGTTGCCAATCCGGCCCCGAGCGGTTAACCATGGGGCATGGTCAACACGCGCTCCCTGCGAATTAGCCACTAGGCCCCGGGCCGGCCGCGCCGGCTCCCCCGGGGTCTTCGTCCGTGTGCTGTTCGCGTTTCCCGGGAGAAGACGATGACCATGACCCGCGACGATGCGCAGGTCGTCTTTCACGTGGTCGGCCTGGCCGACACCAACCTGCTGCCCCGCCTGCTCGAGCCGTTCTGCCTGCGCGATATCGTGCCCGAGCATGTCTCGGCCGAGCGCCAGGGCGACGAGATGCGGGTGACCATCGCCGTCCGCCGCGACGCCTGCCCAGAATGGGAGGCCGTGGCCCGCAAGCTGGGCCAGCTTTTCGTGGTCAAGAGCGTACTGGCCTCGGTCGCCGACGAGCTGCAGGCCACGGGCTGAGCCCTTCCATGACGTCTGCGCATGCGTGCGCATGACGGGGCCATGCTATCCGGGAACGAGGCCGCCCCATCGCGCGGCCCTTCCCTCACGACCCGGCCGGCCCATGACTTCGTCCCCGCGCCAACCCGTGCTGATCGCGCTGCTGGTCGCCGGCGCCTTCTTCATGGAGAACCTGGACGCCACCGTGATCGTCACGGCGCTGCCGGACATGGCGGCGTCCTTCGGCGTCCGGGCGGTGGACCTGAATGTCGGCCTGTCGGCCTATCTGCTGACGCTGGCCGTGTTCATCCCGGCCAGCGGCTGGGTCGCCGACCGGTTCGGCGCCCGCTCGGTCTTCGCCGCCGCGATCGTCGTCTTCACCCTGGCCTCGGCCCTGTGCGCCGCCAGCGACAGCCTGTGGAGCTTCACCGCCGCGCGCATCCTGCAGGGCGTCGGCGGCGCCATGATGGTGCCGGTCGGCCGGCTGGTGGTGTTGCGCAACACCGCCAAGCAGGACCTGATGCGGGCGATCGCGTATATCACCTGGCCGGCCCTGGCGGCGCCGGTGCTGGGCCCGCCGGTGGGCGGGCTGATCACCAGCATCGCGTCCTGGCGCTGGATCTTCCTGCTCAACCTGCCGCTCGGCGCCATCGCCCTGGTGCTGGCGCTGCGGCTGATCCCGAACGACCGCAGCGAGGATCGCCGGCCCTTCGACGGGCTAGGCTTCATCCTGTCCGGCATCGCCTGCCTGGCGCTGATGCTGGGGCTGGACCTGATCGGGCACCAGCAGATCCCCTGGGCCACCGTCGGCCTGCTGCTGGCCGCCGCCCTGCTGCTGGGCGCCTGGGCGGTGCGCCACGCCCGGCGCCACCCGCACCCGCTGGTCGGGCTGGCGGCGCTGGCGATCCACACTTTTCGCGTCACCGTCCGCGGCGGGTCGCTGTTCCGGGCCGTGGTCAGCGCCGTGCCCTTCCTGCTGCCGCTGATGTTCCAGCTCGGCTTCGGGCTGGACCCGGTCAGCTCCGGCCTCCTGGTGCTGGCGCTGTTCGCCGGCAATCTCGGCATGAAGCCGATGACCAGCTGGGTGCTGCGCAGCTTCGGCTTCCGCACCGCGCTCCTGGCCAACGGCGCGGTGCTGGCGGCGACGCTGTTCGCCTGCGCCCTGCTGACGCCGTCGACGCCCGTCGCCCTGACCGCGGCGCTGCTGGTGGTCAGCGGCGCCGCCCGGTCGATGCAGTTCACCAGCCTGAACACCCTGGCCTTCGTCGACGTGCCGAAGCCGGAGATGAGCGCCGCCAACACCCTGTTCAGCGTGATCCAGCAGATCTCGGTCGGGCTGGGCGTAGCGCTGGGGGCGATCGCGCTGCGGGCGGCGGAGGCATCGGGGCTGGCCGGCGGCTCGACCGTCGCCGAATATCAGATCGCCTTCGCCCTGCTCGGCGTGGTGGCGCTGCTGTCGCTGCTGGACTACCTGCCGCTGCGCCGCGACGCCGGGATCGAGGTCAGCGGCCACCGCCGCCAAGCGTAAGCGATGATTTGGCAGCATTCCGGCTGACTACGTCGGACATAACCGCTAGGGTCCGTCCGGAGACGGGGCGGAGCCGACCCCGAGGACCGATACGGGAGAGACGCAGATGACGAGCAAGGTGGCGCTGGTGACGGGGGCCGGGTCGGGCGTCGGCCGGGCGGTGACCCTGGCCTTCCTGAAGGATGGCTACAAGGTGGTGCTGGCCGGCCGCCGGCAGGATGCGCTGGAGGAGACCATCCAGCTGTCGGGCGTCCCCGCCGACCAGGCCCTGGTGGTGCCGACCGACGTCACCGATCCCAAGAGCGTCCGCGCCCTGTTCGACGCCGCCAAGGCCCACTTCGGCCGCCTGGACGTGCTGTTCAACAATGCCGGCGTCAACGCCCCCGGCGTGCCGCTGGAGGAGCTGACCTTCGAGCATTGGAAGGCGGTGGTCGACACCAACCTGACCGGCCCGTTCCTGTGCACGCAAGAGGCCTTCCGGATCATGAAGGACCAGGCCCCGCAGGGCGGCCGGATCATCAACAACGGCTCGATCTCGGCCCATGTGCCGCGGCCGAACTCCGCCCCCTACACCGCCACCAAGCACGCCATCACCGGCCTGACCCGGTCGACCTCGCTGGACGGGCGGAAGTACGGCATCGCCTGCGGCCAGGTCGACATCGGCAATGCCGCCACCGACATGGCCTCGAAGATGGCCAAGGGCGTGCCCCAGGCCGACGGGTCGATCAAGCCGGAGCCGCTGATGGACGCGGCCCATGTCGCCAGCACCGTGCTGATGATGGCGGCCCTGCCGCTCGACGCCAACATCCAGTTCGTCACCGTGATGGCGACCAACATGCCCTTCATCGGCCGCGGCTGAGGCCTTAGGCGTCCGGCCTACGCCTCCCGGATGTACGGCGTGGTCGTCGTCAGGACCCGGAAGCCGAGCCGCTGCAGGATCGGCCGGCTTTCGGAGGAGGCGTCGACGGTGAGGAAGCGGAAGCCCCGCGCCTTCGCCTCGGCGGCGCGCTTCGCCACCAAAGCGCGGTAGATGCCGCGGCCGCGCCAGTGCGGCCGGGTGGCGCCGCCCCACAGATCGGCGAAGCCGGTGCCGGGGTGGAACCGGATCCAGCCGGCCGAGACGCAATGGCCGTCGGCCATGGCGAGATAGACCGACAGCCGGTCCGGCGCCGCCGCAATCTCGGCCCCCAGCACCTCCGACCGCCAGTCGTCGTCCGAACCGTAGACCGCGGCCATCAGGTCGTCGATGGCGCCGAACCGCACCGGGTCGACCACCCGCTCGACGGTCACGCCCTCCGGATCGACCGGCGGCGGCAGCGGGCCGTCGAGGTCGAGCGCCACCAGCGTCTCCAGCTCCTCCGGCACGAAGCCGGCGGCCTCCAGGCGTCGGTCGAGATCGGCCGGCGCATCGTGGCCGTACAGCTTCCACTCGACCGACCGGCCCTGGCCGGTGAAGAACGCGGCCTCGCGCGCGATCGCCGCATCGGCCGAGGCGGCGTCGAGCCGGCTCCACTGCACGAAATTGTCATGCGCCCCCGGCCCGGGGCCGACGATGCGGGTGACGTCGGGCAGCGTCTCGACCCGGTAGGCCGGATCGGCCTGCACCGGGGCCCGCCGCAGCTCGGCGTCGAAGCGCCTCAGGATCTCGGTGGGGTCCATTCGGCCCTCCCCTGTTCCGCGGCCGGCCGCCGCCGGCGGATCCAGGCGTAGGCCACCGCAGCCGCAAGGGCAAGGCCGAGCACCGCCAGCCCGATGACCATCGGCGACGGCCTGTACTCCATCGCCAGCCGGCCGGCGAAGGCGACCGGTGCGATATGGGCCGGCGCCCAGATGAAGGCGGACACCACATTGGCGGCGTAGAACCGGCCGCGCGGCATGTGCAGCATCCCGGCCACGACCGGGACGAAGGCCCGGATGCCCGGCGTGAAGCGGGCGATCACGATGGCCCAGATGCCCCAGCGCTCGAAGAAGATCTCGCTCCGCCGCAGCAGGGGCGCGGACGACGCGAGCAGCCGGTGGCCGCGGATATAGGGGCCGAAGCGGCGGCCGATCCAATAGGAGACGCCGTCGCCGAACACGGCGCCGAGGCTCGTCCACAGCGCGAGCGACCAGAAGTCGACGGCGCCGGCGGCGACCAGCCCCCCCATGGCGAGCAGGATGGCGATCCCCGGGACGAAGGCGCCGACGATGACGATCGACTCGCCGGCGGCGACCAGGAAGCCGAGGGCCAGCGCCCAGGCCGGATGCGCGGCCGCGAGGTCGATGATCGGCTGCACCAGCCCGGGAAGCGCCTCGCCGATGGTGGTCGAGGTGGTCTCGATCGCGTCGATCGCGCCTTCCGTCAGATCCGCGGTCGACGTCTCGATCCGATCCAAAGCTGCCGGAGCATCCGCCATCGTCCCGTCCGCTCCCGCTATCGTCTTCGAGGAATGCTTGCTCTATCGATCTGTTGTGACGAATTCTGGGCCGCGCTGCCAGTGCGGCGAATTCCCGCCCCACCGCCCCGGAGGACTCGTGAACGGCACCCTGCTTCTGGCCTGCGGTCTCGCCGGCTTCGCCTACGGCATCTCGCCGGGGCCGGCGGTGCTGGCCCTGTTCGGCATCGCCGCCGGCCAGGGGCGGCGGGCCGGCGCCACCTTCCTGTGCGGCCACCTGGTCGGCGACGCGCTGTGGTCGGCGCTGGCGCTGACCGCGATCATCGGCGCCCAGGTGATCGGCCCGGCGGTGTTCGACACGCTCGGGCTGATCTGCGGCGCCTATCTGCTGTGGCTCGGCTGGTCGGCGCTGACCGTGCGCCGCGGCTCCGACGGCACGATCGACACGTCGGTGCGGCGGCCGCTGCTGCGCGGCCTGCTGTTCGGCGTGACCAACCCGAAGGGCTATCCGGTGGCGGTCGCGACCTTCACCGCCCTTCTCACCAGCTATGCCGCCAGCCTGACCTGGTCGGAACTGCCGGCGCTGGTCGCCGCCGCCTGCCTCGGCGCCGTCGGCGCCTATGTCATCCTGGTCGGCGTCGCCGGCGCCGCTACGGTGCGCGGCTTCTACCGCCGGCACGAGATCTGGTTCGTCCGCGCCTCCGGCCTCCTGTTCCTCGGCTTCGCCCTGCACGCGCTGGCCGAATCGATCACCGGCCTCGCCGCCCGCCGGAGCTGAGATGCCCGTTCCCCTGACCGTCGCTTTCGACGCCGACGACACCCTGTGGCACAGCGAATCCGTGTTCGAGGAGACGCATGGCCGGCTGGTCGCCCTGCTGTCCCCCTGGGTCGACGCCGGGACGCTGGAGCGCACCCTGCTCGACACCGAGGCGCGCAACCTGAAGATCTTCGGCTACGGCGTGAAGGGCTTCACCCTGTCGATGATCGAGACCGCGATCGAGATCACCGGTGGCCGCATCGGCGCCGCCGAGATCCGCACGATCCTCGAGCTCGGCAAGGCGATGATGGACCACCCGGTCGAGCTGATCGACGGTGTGGTCGAGACGCTGGACGCGCTGGCGCCGGACGCCGGGGCGGGGCGGATCCGGTTGATCGTGATCACCAAGGGCGACCTGTTCCACCAGGAGAGCAAGGTCGCCCGCTCCGGCCTCGCCGAACGCTTCGACGGCGTCGAGATCGTGGCCGAGAAGGACGAGGCGACCTATCGCCGGATCCTGCAGCGCACCGGCGCGACGCCGGACCGGTTCCTGATGATCGGCAACTCGATGCGGTCCGACATCCTGCCGGTGCTCGACCTCGGCGGCCAGGCGGTGCACATCCCCTACCGCATCACCTGGGCGCTCGAGGCGGTGAGCCGGCCGGAGGTGGCGCCGCCCGGCTTCCACACACTCGATTCGATCCGCGAAGTGCCGGCGCTGGTGGCGCGGCTGCTGGGATAGGCGCCCGCTCGAGACCGCGCTGGTGTGAGTCGGCTGGCGGTGGCTTCGAGAACCGGCGCGCAGCGGACGTTCAAGTCCGTGAGCACCGGAAGCGCAGAAGCCGCCGTCAGACGGCCGCACCAGTAGCGGTATCGGATGGGCGCCTCGGCACCACCATGTTCGCGATCATGATCTGCACCGGCTCGCCCGCCTGGTTCAGCGTGGTGATCCGGGTCTTGACCATGCCGCGGTCGGGGCGCGACCGGGACGGCCGGATCTCCAGCACCTCGCTCTCCACCCGCAGCACGTCGCCCGGGCGGACCGGCCGCGGCCAGCGCATCTCGTCGGTGCCGCCGCCGATCAGCCCGCCGGCCGGCAGGAACTCGCCACCGACCAGGAGCTTCATGGTCAGGGCCGCGGTGTGCCAGCCGCTGGCGGCCAGGCCGCCGAAGAAGGTCGTCTTCGCCGCCGCCTCGTCGAGATGGAAGGGCTGCGGGTCGAACTGGGCGGCGAAGGCCTTGATCGCCTCGGGCGTGACCGCGACGGTCCCCGAGCCGAAGCGCTGCCCGACCTGCAGATCCTCGAGATAGAGGCGGCGGGTGGCGGTGTGGTCCGGCGGCATCGGCGTGTCCTCCATGATTGCGCCCAGCATGGCGCGGCGGAGCCGATCGCGGAAGTGACCGGCGGCACATGGCACTGGCCCGCCCGGCGCCGATGGTCTACATCCCGCGCATGACCGACACCGGATTGGCCACGCGCAAGGCCGCCGTCGAACTGCTGCGGGCCGTTCTGGCGCAGCGGCGCCCGATCGACGAGGCCCTCGATTCCCATCTCGCCCTGCAGGGCATGGAACCGCGCGACCGCGCCTTCACCCGATTGCTCGTGAGCACCACGCTGCGCCGCCTCGGCCAGATCGACGCGCTGATCGACGGCGCGCTGAACACGCCGCTGCCGCGCGGCGCCGCCACCGTGCGCGACGTGCTGCGGCTGGGCCTGGCCCAGCGCCTGTTCCTGGCGACGCCGTCCCATGCCGCGGTCGACACCTCGGTCGAGCTGGCCGGCCTGACCGGCTTCGCCGGCATGAAGGGGCTGGTCAACGCCGTGCTGCGCCGGCTGGCCGAGGACGGCCCGGCCCTGCTGGCCGGCCAGGACGCGCCCCGGCTGAACACGCCGGACTGGCTGTGGTCGCGCCTGGCCGAGGCCTATGGCGCCGCCACCGCCGCCGCGATCGCCGAGGCCCATCTGCACGAGGCGCCGCTGGACCTCTCGATCAAGGCCGACCCCGATCTCTGGGCCGCGCAGCTCGACGCCCGGCACCTGCCGACCGGGACGCTGCGGCGCGAGGCCGGCGGCATGGTGCCGGAGCTGCCGGGCTTCGCCGAGGGCGCCTGGTGGGTGCAGGACGCCGCCGCCGCCCTGCCGGCCCGCCTGTTCGGCCCGATCCCGGGCCGCCGCATCCTCGACCTCTGCTCGGCACCCGGCGGCAAGACGGCGCAGCTGGCCGCCGCCGGCGCCGCGGTGACGGCGCTCGACCGCTCGACCCGGCGGCTCAAGCGGGTGGCGGAGAATCTCGAACGGCTCGGACTCGCCGCCGAGCTGCACACCGGCGACGCCGAGACCTTCACCGGCGGCGCCCCCTATGACGGCGTGCTGCTGGACGCGCCCTGCAGCGCCACCGGCACCATCCGCCGGCACCCCGACGTGCCCCGGCTGAAGGGGCCGGAGGACGTGGCCAAGCTGGCGGCGGCGCAGGCGCGGATGCTGCGCCGCGCGGTCGAGCTGGTGCGGCCCGGCGGCATCCTGATCTGGTGCACCTGCTCGCTGCTGCCCGAGGAGGGCGAGGCGCAGATCGACCGGCTGCTGGCCGAGGACGACCGCCTGATCCGCGTGCCGGTGGCGGCGTCGGAGGTCGGCGGGTCGGCCGAGCTGCTGACCGCGGCCGGCGACGTCCGCACCCTGCCCTCGCATTGGCCGGATCTCGGCGGCCTGGACGGGTTCCACATCGCCCGGCTGAAGCGGCGATCCTGATCCTCCGGCTCTTTCGCTAATAATCAGACAAAAACAATTGCGCTCCGCCGCGCTCTCTTTCACAGTTCCGCCCGAAACGAGGCCGGGATCACCGGGGCCAGGGAGGAACGGAGCGGGATGGCGCTTCTGGAGCTGCGTGACATTGCCAAGCATTTCGGGGCGATCCACGCCCTGAACGGCGTCAGCTGGTCGATCGAGCCCGGCGAGGTGGTCGGGCTGATGGGGGACAACGGCGCCGGCAAGTCCACCCTGGTCAAGGTCATGGCCGGCAACTTCCCGCCGACCTCCGGCGAGATGCTGCTGGAGGGCAAGCCGGTGCATTTCCACAAGCCGGTCGACGCCCGCGAGGCCGGGATCGAGGTGGTCTATCAGGACCTCGCCTTGGCCGACAACCTGACCGCCGCCGCCAATGTCTTCCTGGGCCGCGAGCTGAAGACCGGGGTCTGGCCGCTGCGGCGCCTGGACCACAGCGCCATGAACCGCAAAGCGCAGTCCCTGTTCGCCGAGCTGAAGTCGGAGACCCGCGCCGGCGACCTGGTGCGGCTGATGTCGGGCGGCCAGCGCCAGGCCGTGGCCATCGCCCGCACCCGCCTGGCCAACGCCAAGCTGATCCTGATGGACGAGCCGACCGCGGCGATTAGCGTGCGCCAGGTGCACGAGGTGCTGGAGCTGATCCGCCGCCTGCGCGACGGCGGCATCGCCGTGATCCTGATCAGCCACCGCATGCCCGACGTGTTCGAGGTCTGCGACCGGGTGATCGTGATGCGCCGCGGCCGCAAGGTCGCCGACAAGCGCATCGCCCAGAGCTCGCCCGAAGAGGTGACGGGCCTGATCACCGGCGCGCTGGAGGCGGCGTGATGGCGACGGCCACGATGAATTTCGACAACGTCCGCAGGCAGGGGCCGCTGCATCGGATCCTGTCGTCCCAGATCACCTATGTGCTGGCGGCGCTGGTGATCCTGATGGTGGTCATGGCCTTCGCGTCGGACAAGTTCCTGACCGGGCGCAACCTGCAGAACGTCGCCCAGAACTTCTCCTACATCGCCATCGCGGCCTTGGGGCAGACGCTGGTGATCATCCTGGCCGGCATCGACCTGTCGGTCGGCTCGGTGATGGCGCTCGGCGCCGTCGCCACCAGCCTGGCGATGACCTGGACCGCCGACTGGGCCCTGTTCGTCGACTGGCCGGGCCTGGCGCTGGCCTTCGGCGTACTGGCCGGCGTCGCGGCCGGCGGCGTGGTCGGGCTGGTCAACGGCCTCTTGATCGCCCGGCTGGGCCTGTCGCCCTTCGTCACCACGCTCGGCATGCTCAGCGTCTGCCGCAGCTTGGTCTACGTCGTCACCCAGGGCCGCGGCTCGCCCACCGCCGGGCCAGCCAAGGACCTGTTCCGGACCCTGGGCAACGAGCCGCTCTTCGGCCTGCTGCCGCCGTCGCTGATCTACATGGCGGTGCTGGCGGTGATGATCTGGTACCTGCTGCGCCACATGCAGTGGGGCCGGCACGTCTTCGCCATCGGCGGCAACGAGAAGGCGGCGGCGCTGACCGGCGTGCCGGTCGAGCGGGTCAAGATCTCGGTCTATGTCTTCTGCAGCGCGCTGGCCGGCTTCACCGGCGTGCTGCTCCTGGCCTGGCTCGGCTCCGCCCCCGCCAACACCGCGGTCGGCTACGAGCTGCGGGTGATCGCCGCCTCGGTGATCGGCGGCGCCAACCTGACCGGCGGCCTCGGCGGCCCGCTGGGCGCCATCACCGGCGCGGCGCTGATCGAGGTCATCCGCAACGGTCTGATCCTGGGCGGGGTGCAGCCCTACTGGCAGGATTTCTTCGTCGGCGTGTTCATCATCCTGGCGGTGCTGCTGGACCGCATCCGGTCCAAGCGCGCGGCCTGAGACGGCAAACGAGTTCAACAAGGGGAGGACCATTATGAAGAAGCTACTTTTGGCCGCGGTGGCGCTGGGTGCCGTCATGGCCATGGCCGGCGGGGCGAACGCGCAGGACAAGCTGCGCTTCGCCCTGGTGCCGAAGGCCATGAACAATCCCTATTTCGACCTGTCGCGCGACGGCTGCATGGACGCGGCCCAGAAGCTGGGCGTCGAATGCGTCTATATCGGCCCGGTCGAGCATGAGCCGGCCAGCGAGGCGCAGATCGTGCAGGACCTGATCACCCAGGGCATTGACGGGCTGGCGATCTCGGTGGCCGATGTCGACGCCATGACCAACGTCATCAACCAGGCGGTCGAGGCCGGCATCCCGACCATCACCTTCGACGCCGACGCGCCGGGGTCGAAGCGCCAGGCCTTCGTCGGCACCGACAACTACGCCATGGGCAAGGCGATCGGCGAGATGGCGGCCAAGCTGAAGCCCAGCGGCGGCACCTTTGCCCTGGTCTCGGGCGGCCCGGCCGCGGCCAATCTGAACGACCGCGTGCGCGGCGTGATCGACGGGCTGGGCGCCGGCTGGACCCAGGTCGAGGGCTCGCCGCTGTACTGCAACGACGACGCCGCGCTGGCGGTGCAGCAGTTGCAGGACACGCTGACCGCGCATCCGGACATCGACGCCCTGCTGCCGGTCGGCGGCTGGCCGCTGTTCGTGCCGGACGCCTTCCGCAACTTCGCCGAGCCGATCAAGGCCAAGCTGGCCTCGAAGGAGGTCGTGCTGGTCTCGGCCGACACGCTGAAGTCGGAGCTGGAGCTGCTGCGCGACGGCTACGCCAACGGCCTGATCGGCCAGCAGCCCTACCAGATGGGCGCGCTGGCGATGGAGATGCTGCAGAAGCTGAAGAAGGGCGAGAAGGTCGAGGAGATCACCACCGTCGGCCTCGACACGGTGACCCCGGACAACGTCCAGGAGTTCCTGGCCAAGGCGAAGTGAGCCCTTCATGATGGGACAGGCCGGGGTGGCGCGCCGCCCCGGCCATTCCTTTGACGCCACGGCTTCGTCACGGTTGTGACGCGGTCGGCCAATTGTTATGAGGACGATCATGGTCAAGCCGGTCGTGATCGCCCCCTCCATCCTCTCCGCCGACTTCGCCCGTCTGGGCGAGGAGGCGCGCGCCATGACTGAGGCCGGGGCCGACTGGCTCCATCTCGACATCATGGACGGGCATTTCGTGCCCAACATCACCTTCGGCCCGACCGTGGTGAAGGCGCTGCGGCCCTGGTCCGCCCTCCCCTTCGACACGCATCTGATGATCGGCCCGGCCGATCCCTACATCCCCGCCTTCGCCGAGGCGGGGGCCGACCGCATCAGCTTCCACCCCGAGGCCGGGCCGCACCCGCACCGCACCGTCCAGCTGATCCGCTCGCTGGGCAAGGCGCCGGGCGTGGTGCTGAGCCCCGGCACGCCGGTCGCCATGGTCGAGGAGCTCTTGGGCGACATCGACCTGGTGCTGGTGATGACCGTGAACCCCGGCTTCGGCGGGCAGAGCTTCATCGAGAGCCAGATCGACAAGATCGCCCGGCTGCGCGCGATGATCGACAAGTCCGGCCGCGACGTGCGGCTGGAGGTCGATGGCGGCGTCACGCCGGAGACGGCGCCGTGGGTGATCGCCGCCGGCGCCGACACGCTGGTCGCCGGCACGGCCGCCTTCCGCGGCGGCCCGGGCGCCTACGCCGCCAACATCGCCGCCATCCGCGGCAAAAGCTGAGCGATGAGGACTCCGCGCACCCTCACCCGCAGCGTCCACGACCAGCTGACGCGGTTCGCCTATTCGAACCCGCTCTACTCCGTGGCGCTGGGGCGAAAAGGGCCGCGCGACCTGCTGATGGTGCCGCCCGACCCCTGGCCGGGCGACGCCGAGCGCGGCGTCGCGCTGATCGCCGGACTGTACAAGCTGGGCGGCCAGACCTACGAGGCGGCGGCGGCCGCGCCGTGGGAGCCGTTCGGCGCCGCCCCCGAGTTCATCGCGGCGCTGCACGGCTTCGAATGGCTGCGCGACCTGCGCGCGGCCGGCGGCGACCAGGCCCGGCGGCAGGCGCGGCGGCTGATCGACCATTGGATCGAGCGCTACGACCGCTGGCACCCGCTGATGTGGCGGCCGGACATCCTGGGCCAGCGCGTCGCCAGCTGGCTCGGCGCCCACGACTTCTTCTGCGCCAGCGCCGATGACGACTTCCGCATGCGCGTCTTCGCCAGCCTGTCGCGGCAGCTGCGCCACCTGGCCCGCGTCGCCGACGGCGACCCGCTGGACCCGCGCCAGATCCAGACCGTGCGCGGCCTGGTCTACGGCGCCGTCGCCCTGCCCCAGGGCCGGCCGCGGCTGGACCAGGCCCAGCGCATCCTCGGCAAGTGCCTGCCGCGCCAGATCCTGCCGGACGGCGGCCACATCCAGCGCAACCCGGCGGTGCACCTGACGGTGCTGCGCCAGCTGATCGACATCCGCGCCGCCTTCCGCGCCGCCCAGGCGCATGTGCCGGACGCGCTGCACCTGGCAATCGACCGGATGGCCCCGGCGCTGCGCCTGCTGCGCCACGGCGACGGCGGCTTCGCCCTGTTCAACGACGCGCAGGAGGGCGAGCCGGTGCTGATCGACGCCGTGCTGTCCCAGGCCGATTCCAAGGCCCGGGCGCCGAAGAGCGCGCGGCACAGCGGCTTCGAGCGGGCGATGGCCGGCCGCACCCTGCTGCTGCTCGACGTCGGCGCGCCGCCGCCGGCCGGCATCGACGAGGGCGCCCATGCCGGGCTGCTGTCCTTCGAGCTGTCGGTCGGGCGCGAGCGCATGATCGTCAACTGCGGCGCCTGGCCCGGCCGCGGCAGCGCCGAGGACAGTGCCTGGCACACCGCCCTGCGCGGCACCCCGGCCCATTCCACGCTCAGCGTCGCCGGCCGCGATTCGGCCGAGGTGCTGCGCGACGCCGGCATCGGCAAGCGGCCGCGCCAGATCGAGATCGACCGGCAGGAGACGCCGCAATCGGTGCTGATCGACGCCTGGCACGACGGCTACCGCGAGGCGCTGGGGCTGATCCACCGCCGCCGGCTGGAGCTGTCGGCCAATGGCGACGAGCTGCGCGGCGAGGACATCCTGTTCGCCGAGACCGACGCCGCCCGCGGCCTGCCCTTCGCCATCCGCTTCCACCTGCATCCGGCGCTGCAGCTGTCGCCGGTGCAGGGCGGCAGCTCGGTGATCATCCGCCTGCCCGGCGGCGACGGCTGGCGCCTGCGCGGCTATGGCGGCGAGGTGGCGCTGGAGGAAGGCATCTATGCCGGCCGCGGCACAGAGCGCCGCAAGACCACGCAAGTCGTGATCTGGGGCGAGGTCGGCGCCGAGAGCACCGGCGTGCAGTGGATCCTGCGCCGCGAGCGCCGGCTGGCCTGATGCCTGCCGACATCCACACCCGGCGGACGCTGGCCGTGCAGCTTCGCCGGATCGGCCTCTCGGCTGACGATTCGGTGATGGTGCATGCCGCGCTGCGCTCGGCCGGCCGCATCCTCGGCGGGCCCGATGCGTTGATCGACGCCCTGCACGACGTGATCGGCCCGGGCGGCACGATCCTGGTCTACACCGACTGGAGCGACGACTATCACGACCTGCTGGACGACGACGGGACCGTGCCGGCCGAGCTGCGCGACGACATCCCGCCCTTCGACCCGGCCGCGTCCCGCGCCCGCCGCTTCAACGGCGCCATCGCCGAGCTGGTCCGCACCCGGCCGGGCGCGCGGCGCAGCGCCAATCCCGGCGCCTCCTTCGCCGCGGTCGGCGGCCGGGCCGAGTGGTTCACCGCCGACCACGCGCTCGACTACGGCTATGGCGAGCTATCGCCTTTCGGCAAGCTGGTCCAGGCCCGCGGCAAGGTGCTGATGCTCGGCGCCCCGCTCGACGCCATGAGCCTGCTGCACCATGCCGAGCACCTGGCCCGGATCCCCGGCAAGCGCATCGCCCGCTACGAAGCGCCTATCCTGGTCGAGGGCCGGACGGTGTGGCGCCACTTCGAGGAGTTCGACACCTCCGACCCGGTCGTCGACGGGCTGCCGGAGGGCTATTTCGCGACCGTGGTCGAGGACTTCCTGGCCACCGGCCGCGGCGTGCGCGGGACCGTCGGCGCCGCCGCCTCGGTCCTGGTCCCGGCGGTCGAGATGACGGATTTCGCGGTGCGCTGGCTGGAGAGCCGGTGCGATTTCGGGTCTGCTTCAAGCCAGCCCTGATTGTCGGCTGTCAACCCGTGCGGAGATGGGCGGCGGGACGGACCGATCGCGGCGGTTCCCCCGCCATGCTATCCTCGCACCCGTCGCACACTCGTTGACCCGGCCCCAAGGGACCGGGCAGGAGAAGGCCTCTTCGGTCATGGATCTGGATTGGTGGCGTATCGTCCTGAGAGAGTTGGCATCGTCGCAACGCGTCCTCGTAGGGCTCGTCTTCCTGGGTTGGCTGATCGGCGCCGGCGGGATCGTGGGGGCTGGCGCCATCGACAACATGGCGCGCCACGCCCCTTCAGTTGCCGACGCCGTCTATCGTTACCCCTACCAGTTCAAGGGCCAGCTTCGATTTCTGAACGATTGGCAGCAGCAGGTCGAGGCGATCTCCAGGATCATGATGCCCGCAGGCCTCGCCATTTTCGTTGCGGCAGGCGCCGCCGAGTTTCGGCGTCGCCACCGAGAGTCCGACGAGCGCTCGCAGCGGGTGCTCCGTGGCAGCGGCCGAACGGAATTGGGATAGGGTCGCGACGCAGATCGGACCTCCGTATCCGGCGCCGACCGGCCCGGTTTCCGGGCGATCCAATGATCGACATCCTTCCCCGTCGGGTCTAAAGACGGGCGCATTGCCGTCCTGGAGCCGTTCCGATGATGACCGAAGCCGCCCTGCCGATCCGCCGCGCGCTGATCTCCGTCTCCGACAAGACCGGCATCGTCGAGTTCGCCCGGTTCCTGGCCGAGCGCGGGGTCGAGATCCTGTCGACCGGCGGCTCCTTCAAGGCCCTGGCCGAGGCCGGCATCCCGGTCAAGGAAGTGTCGGCCCATACCGGCTTCCCCGAGATCATGGACGGCCGGGTCAAGACCCTGCATCCGAAGATCCACGGCGGCCTCTTGGCCCGGCGCGACAGCGACGAGCATGTCGAGGCGATGACCGATTACGGCATCGCGCCGATCGACCTGCTGGTCTCGAACCTGTACCCGTTCGAGGCCACGGTGGCGCGCGGCGCCAGCTTCGAGGACGGCATCGAGAACATCGACATCGGCGGCCCGGCGATGACCCGCGCCGCGGCCAAGAACCATGCCTTCGTCGCCGTCGTCACCTCGCCGGTCGATTACGAGCCGCTGCGGCTGGAGATCGCCGCCAATGGCGGCACGCTGGGCCCGACCCGCCGCCGTTTGGCCGCCGCCGCCTTCGCCCGCACCGCCGCCTATGACGCCGCCATCGCCGGCTGGTTCGCCGAGGTCGAGGGCGAGACCTTCCCGCCGCGCCTGTCGCTGTCCGGCAAGCTGGCCGAGACGCTGCGCTATGGCGAGAACCCGCACCAGGACGCCGCGCTCTACCTGAGCGGGCCGGCCGTGCCCGGCCCGGCCACGGCCGAGCAGGTCCAGGGCAAGGAGCTGAGCTACAACAACATCCTCGACGCCGACGCGGCCTTCGAGGCGGTGTCGGAGTTCGCCGAGCCCGCGGTCGTCATCGTCAAGCACGCCAACCCCTGCGGCGTCGCCGTCGCCGCTTCGCTCGGCGAGGCCTATGCCAGGGCGCTGGCCTGCGACCCGATCAGCGCCTTCGGCGGCATCATCGCCGCCAACCGGCCGATCGACGGCGCCACTGCGCAGGCGATCACGGCGCTGTTCGCCGAGGTGGTGATCGCACCGGACGTCGAGCCGGAGGCCGCCGCCGTCTTCGCCGCCAAGACCAATCTGCGGGTGCTGAAGACCGGCGGGGTGCAGGACCCGACGCAGCGCCGCCGCGTGCTGCGCAGCGTGGCCGGCGGCTTCCTGACTCAGACCCGCGACGACGCGGCGCCGGAGGCGTCGGAATTGAAACTGGTGACCCGCAAGGCGCCGACCCCGGCGCAGATCGAGGACCTGCTGTTCGCCACCCAGGTGGCGAAGCATGTCCGCTCCAACGCCATCGTCTTCGCCAAGGGCCGGGCCACGGTCGGCATCGGCGCCGGGCAGATGAGCCGGGTGGACAGCGTCAAGATCGCCGTGTCGAAGTCGGCGGAGGCGGCCCAGGCCGCCGGCGAGGCCGGCTCGCGCATCGCCGGTTCGGTGGCGGCGTCGGAGGCGTTCTTCCCCTTCGCCGACGGCCTGCTGGCCCTGGTCGAGGCCGGCGCCACGGCGGTGATCCAGCCCGGCGGGTCGATGCGCGACCGCGAGGTGATCGAGGCCGCCGACCAGGCCGGCATCGCCATGGTGTTTACCGGGCGGCGACATTTCCGGCACTGAGCCGGCCGCATGAATTGAATTCCCTTTACTGTCATTGCCGGGCTTGACCCGGCAATCCAGAAGATGTCGACAGTCTCTGGATGCCCGGGTCAAGCCCGGGCATGACAGCAAGAGGGAAGATGGCGACCTATAGTTGCCTCACCCGCACATCGCCTTCACCGCCTGCCATTCGGCGTCGCTCATGGCCGGGGCGCCGGCGGTGTCCGGCGTGTCGGGCAGGGCGCGTTCCTCCAGCGGCGGATGGGTGGCCAGGAAGGCCGGCCCCTCTCCGGCCCGTCCGTCCTTCGCCAGGCGGTGGAACAGGGTGGACAGACCGTCGCGGCGCAGCCCGGCCCCGGCCAGGAGTTGCAGCCCGGTCTCGTCCGCCTCGCGCTCGAAGCCGCGGGAATAGGACAGGGCCACCAGCTCCGACCCCGCCTGGCCGAGCCGGCTGAGATCCGACCCGCCGGTCAGCAGCGCCAGGATCGACAGCCCCTGCTGGCGGATGATGCCCTGCAGCCCGTGCCGGTGCAGCACATGCCCCATCTCGTGCGCCAGCACGCCGGCGAACTCGTCCGACCCGTCCATCCGGTCGATCAGGCCGCGGAACATCAGGATCCGCCCGCCCGGCGCCGCCAGAGCGTTGGGCACCTCGCTGTCCAGCACCTCGACCCGGAAGCGGTAGGGCGATTCCCGGCCGGCCGCGAGACGCCGCACCAGGGCGTCCACCGCCGCGCGGCCGTCGGGCCCGGTACAGGCGGCCGGGTGGCGCAGCATCAGCCCGATGCTGTCCGCGACGGAATCGCCGAGCGAGACCTCATCCTCGACCGGCACCAGCGTGGCGATCGACGCCGACAGGCGCGGCAGCAGGAGCAGCACGGCGCCCATCACCGCGGCCAGACCGACGGTCCAGATCAGGATGGTCCGCCCGCTGCCGGCTTCGGGCGGCCGCAGCGGGGCGCCGGCCGCGCGCAGCCCCGCCAGGGCCGCCGGGTCGTCGAGGGTCAGCCGGGCATCGCCCTCCCCGGATCGCAGCCGCACCGGCGCCGCCGCCTTGCCCGCCAGCTGCAGCGAGGCGAGCGGCCATTCCGCGAGGATCGCGCCGTCCTCGCCCGCGATCACCAGCCGGTCCGCCATGACCATGGCGCGGACCGGCGTGACATGGGCCGTCCGGCCGTCCGAATACCGGCCGGACCAGGCGGCCGGCCCGGGGCTCACAACCCGCCGCCGTCGAGCAGGGCGAACAGCCCCTCGCCGGTGCGCGGGCCGGCGTCCGAGGACTGGGCCACCGCCTCCAGGTCCAGCGCGCCGCCGATCGCCATGGTCTCGCAGCTCGCCTTCAGCACCGGATGGCCGAGAATGACGAAGCCGATCGTCGGCGCCAGCGCCACATAGGCCCAGATGCCGAGGATCATGACCGTTGATGTGGCCGGCGGCGGCGCGTGCGTCCGGGCCGCCTCGACCGCGGCGACGATGGACGGCACGAGGAGGGCGGCGAAGATGGCGATGGTGATGACGGCGAGAAGGATCGCCGGCCCCAGCACCTGGCCGAGGCGGAGGCGGCCGTCGAGCCGCAGCCCGGCGATGCTGATGGTCGAGGACCAGTAGCGGAACTCGCGCACCCGGTACCACACCAGCATGATGCCGAGCGTCGGTCCCGCCAGCAGCATGGTCAGGATCCACGGCCAGATCAGCTTCGCCCCCCGCGCCTCCATGCGGAAAGGCACGGTGCCGTAGCGCGCGTTGTTGACGATCGTCCGGGCCTGCCAAGTCCGCAGCAGCGGCAGGCAGATCCCAAGCGTCGCCACCGTCAGCAGCGAGTAGCCGATGGTGCCGAGGACGAAACGGCCCGCCGTGCCGTCGAGGCCGAAGCGGATGCCGCGCCAGAGAGTGCGAGACAAGCGATAGCGCGTGGCGAGATAGACCGCTGCGACCGCGAGCGCCGCCACGATCAGGTAGAACGCCAGCGAAGCCAGCAGCAGACCGATCCTCGAGCGCGCCAACATCCCGCCGACCCAACCGATGACGAACAGCGCCAAGCCGATGCTGATCAGCAGAGCGATCGCCTTGAGGAAGCCGAAGAACAGCTCCTTGCCGGTGCCGGTGTACTCGAAGGGCTCGCCGTCGACGCTGACGGCACCCCAGATCGCCCGCCGGATCTGCGTCCGGCCCCAGAAATTGTAGATGCCCAGCGTCACCACGGACAGCAGCATCGTCTTCAGGAACAGGCCGCCGATCCCGAACCGGCTGCCGTCGTAAGCCACGCGCCCCGTCCGGGGCGCCACATCGTCAATCGCCATTTTGAAAATCACTCCCCACCAATGCAGACAATATTCCTGGAGGTGAGGAGATCTGTCAAATTGTATGTATCAGCCGCGCGCCGGTTCCCGCACCGTCGCCACGATCAGCCCGCCGAGCGCGAACAGGGCGATGACCGTGGCCATGCCGGCGCGCTGGGTGGCGAAGGCGGTGGTGGCCGCCGCGAACAGCCAGGGGCCGAGGAAGCCGGTGGCGCGGCCGGTGAAGCCGTAGAGGCCATAGGCCTCGCCCTCGCCGCCCGGCGGCGCCAGCCGTCCCATCAGGGTGCGGCTGGCCGCCTGGGCCGGCCCCAGGAACAGGCCCAGCACCAGGGCCAGGCCGATGAACCAATAGGGATCGGCGACCAGGATGATCGGGACGCCGAGGGCGACGAGCCCGACGATCGAGACCAGGATCGTCGGCTTCGACCCGATCGCGTCGTCGACCCAGGCGAACAGGATGGCGCCGATGCCGGAGGTGACGTTGAGCCCGATCGCGAACAGCACCAGCTGGCCGAAATCGAGGCCCAGCGCGCCCGCGGCGTAGATGCCGCCGAAGGCGAACAGCATGTTGAAGCCTTCGCGGTAGACCGCGCTGCCGACCAGGAACCGCACCAGGTTCCCCTGCCCCGGCAGCGATTTCAGCGTGCGCCGGAGATCGGCCAGGCCGCGGCGGATGGCGGCCCCGATCGGCGCGCCGCCCGGCCGCTCGCGCACCAGCAGCAGGAGCGGCAGGGCGAACACGACCCACCACAGCGCCACCAGCGGCCCGGTGGCGCGCGGTCCCGCGGCCTCCACCGCCGGCAGCGGCAGCAGCGGCGCCGCGCCGCCGAAGCCGATCAGCCCGAACAGGGCGATCACCAGGCACACCAGCCCGCCGAAATAGCCGAGCCCCCAGCCCCAGCCGGAGACGCGGCCGAGCATGCCCGGCGGCGCCACGTCGACCAGCAGGGCGTTGTAGAAGACGTAGGACAGCTCGAAGGCAACGGAGGCGAGGCCGACCAGCAGCATCGCCGGTACGATCCAGGACGGGTCCGGCGCCGCGAACCAGAGCAGCGCCGTCGGCACCACGGCCGCGGCGACGCAGGCGGCGAGCCAGGCCTTGCGCCGCCCGCCATGGTCGGCGACGGCGCCGAGCACCGGGCTGAGCAGCGCCACCGCAACGCCGCCGGCGCCGACGGCGACGCCCCACAGCGCGGCCCCATGGTCGGCGTCGCCGACGATGCCCTTGGCGAAATAGACCGAGAAGACGAAGGTGCCGATGACCGTGTTGAAGGCGCTCATCGCCCAGTCGTAGAGGCACCAGCCGAAGATCGCGGCCCGCGAGTTTGCGCGCGGGATGGAGGCGGCTTCGGCGGTCATGGGCGGAGGCCTTGATGGCCGCCGGATTGCGCTGGACGCCCGCAACCAGACTGAGTCCCCCCTCCCCTTGCGGAAGGGGGATAGGGGGAGGGGGGACTCGATGGGGTCGGCGGAGACGTCAGCAGCGCGAGGAGATCATCCCCACGGCCCGCGGTCCTGGGCCGGGGCGCCCGCCAGCCGCCGCAGCGCGGCGACGCGGTTCGCGGTCGCGGGGTGTGTCGAGAACAGGCTGTCGACCGCATGGGCGTGGAGCGGATTGATGATGAACATGTGGGCGGTGGCGGGGTTCCGCTCCGCCGCACCGTAATCGATCCGCTTGGCGAAGGCTTCGATCTTTTCCAGGGCGGAGGCCAGCCACAGCGGCCGGCCGCAGATCTCGGCCCCGACCCGGTCGGCCTCGTATTCGCGCGAGCGGCTGATCGCCATCTGCACCAGCATGGCGGCGAGCGGCGCCAGGATCACCGTCAGGATCACGCCGATGAAGCCGAGCGGGTTGTTGCGGTTGTCGCCGCCGCCGAAGAACAGGCCGAAATTGGCCAGCATCGACAGGGCGCCGGCGATGGTCGCGGTGATCGTCATGATCAGCGTGTCGCGGTTGCGGACATGCGCCAGCTCATGCGCCATCACGCCCGCCACCTCCTCCGCCGACAGCCGGCTCAGCAGGCCGGTGGTGGCGGCAACCGCGGCGTTCTGCGGGTTGCGGCCGGTGGCGAAGGCGTTCGGCTGGTCGGTGTCGATGATGTAGACCCGCGGCATCGGCAGCTTCGCCTGCTCGGCCAGCTGGGCGATGAGATTGTAGAAATCGGGCGCGGTGCGGGCGTCGACCTCGCGCGCATTGTGCATGCGCAGCACCATCTTGTCCGCGTTCCAGTAGGCGAACAGGTTCATGCCCACCGCCACCAGCAGCGCGATCATCATTCCGCCCTGCCCGCCCAGCAGCCAGCCCGCCGCCATGAACAGCGCGGTGAGGGCTGCCAGCAGCATCGCCGTGCGGATGTAGCCCGACATCAGGTCCTCCGTCGTCTCGTCCCGGATGAGATGGCCCCGGCTTCGTCCCGATCAAGCCTGGACTCGGCGGCCATATCCCGCCATATCAAAGGGATGAGCGAGACCGAGCCCCCTGCCGGCAAGCTCCTGTCCCCGCAGGAGCTGGCCGAGCGTATCGACCCGCGCACCGGCGCCCCCGTCGAGGCAGTGCCGCAGAAACCCGGCGAGATCGGCGGCCCCAAGGGCCTGGAGCCGACCCGCTACGGCGACTGGGACGTGAACGGCCGCTGCTCGGACTTCTGAGAGATCGTCCGATAACGCTATTGGTGCGGCCGTCTGGCGGCGGTTTCTCCGCTTCCGGTGCTCACGGACTATAACGTCCGCTGCGCTCCGGTTCTCGAAACCGCCACCAGCCGATTCACAGCAGCGCGTTCTCGGACGATCTCCACGGCTCAGGAGCCAGCGGGCAGCGTCACGGTCGAGCGGAACTTCGACGCCAGATGCGGGCCGGACAGCACCGGAGCGTATCTCGGCGTTTCACCCGGCCCGAGGCAGGTCGGCAGGCAGGCAATCTCCGCATCCCAGTTCGGCTGGTGGAAGAAGGCGATCGACTGGCGCCGGGTCGATCCCGCCGAATCCGGCGGCGGGTTGACGACGCGGTGCAGGGTCGACCGCCAGCGGTCGTTGGTCCAGCGCGCCATCAGGTCGCCGAGATTGATCACGAAGCCGCCCGGCACCGCCGGCACCGCGTGCCAGGCCCCGTCCGCCCCCTGCACCTCGAGCCCGCCGGGCGCGTCCTGCGGCAGCAGGATGGTCAGCGAGCCGTAATCGGTGTGGGCGCCGGCGCGCAGCTGCCCCGGCTCCGGCGGCACCGGCTGGTCCGGATAGTTCAGCAGCCGCAGGGCACTGATCGCCCGGTCGATCCGGCTGTCGAAGAAGTCCTCCGGCAGGTCGAGGCCAAGGGCGAAGAGGCGCATCAGCCGCCCGGCGAGATCGGACAGGGCCCGGTAATAGGCCAGCATGGCGTCGCGGAATCCAGGCGGCTCGGCCGGCCACAGATTGGCGGCCCAGGCGAAGGCGACCGCGTCCGCCGACTCGGGCGGCGGCGTCAGATCGGCCGGGCCGATCGAGAAGCTCTCCTTCAGGTCGGGCGGCCGCCGGTCGCCGAGCGACCGGGCCAGGCTCTCCCCCGCCACCGGCGAATAGCCATAGGGATAGCCGGGCCGCGGCATCACCACGCTGCGCTTCGCCGCCTCGGGCAGGTCGAAGAAGGCGCGGGCCGCCGCCCAGCCCCGGTCGATCACCGCCGCCGGCACGCCGTGGCCGGTCACCACCAGGAAGCCGACACGCGCGCAGGCCTCGGTCACCGAGGCGGCCACCGGCCTCGTCTCCCCCGCCGCCGCGGGCGCCAGATCGATCACCGGCACCAGGCTCATCCGCACCTCCCTTGTCCGGCGCCATCTCACGACGCTGCGTCGCCGCGGTCAAAGCCTGTCATGCCTTGCCGCGGAGGGAGGCGGGTTTATCTGCTGGATCGACGGGCTTCGGCTCGTTGCCCGAGAATCCGGTTCCGGAGGCTGCATGACGACGATCCCGCTCCATCGCCGCGCCCTGCTCCGCGCTGCCGGATCGGCCGCGCTGCTGGCCGGGCTGCCGGCCCGCGCCCGCATCGCCGCGGCGCAGCAGCAGGGGCTGGCGTTCGGCCCGGCCGCGCCCTTCTCCTTCGAGGCGCTGGTCGCCCAGGCGCAGGCGACGGCGGCGCAGCCGTACCAGCCGCCCACTCGGCCCGCCCCCGAGGTCGTGCAGGCGATCGACTACGACGCCCACGGCAAGATCCGGTTCAGGACCGATCTCGCCCCCTTCGCCGACGGCAGCGGCGCCTATCCGGTCACCTTCTTTCATCTCGGCCGCTATTCCGGCGAATCGGTGCGGATGTACCTGGTCGGCGCCGACGGCGCCCGCGAGATCCTGTACCGGCCGGATTATTTCGACATGCCGGCGGACAGCCCGGCCCGGAAACTGCCGGCCGATTCGGGCTTCGCCGGCTTCCGCCTGCAGGAACGGCACGGGCGCGACGACTGGCGGACCCAGGATTGGGTCGCCTTCCTCGGCGCCTCCTATTTCCGGGCGATCGGCGCGCTCGGCCAGTACGGACTGTCGGCGCGCGGCGTCGCGGTCGACGTCTTCGCCCCGGGCAGGCCGGAAGAGTTCCCGATCTTCACCCAGTTCTTCATCGCCGAGGCGCCGGACCCGGCGCAGCCGGCGGTGGTCTGCGCCCTCTTGGACGGGCCCAGCATCAGCGGCGCCTACCGGTTCACCCTGCACCGCACCGAGGGCGTGGTGATGGAGGTCGAGGCATCGCTGGTCCTGCGCCGGGCGGTGGCCCGCCTCGGCCTGGCGCCGCTGACCTCGATGTTCTGGTACGGCGAATACGGCCGCGGCCGGATGCTGGACTGGCGGCCGGAGGTGCATGATTCGGACGGGCTGGCGATCTGGACCGCCGCCGGCGAGCGGATCTGGCGGCCGCTGAACAACCCGCGGGCGATCACGGTGTCGAGCTTCGGCGGCGACAGCCCGCGCGGCTTCGACCTGCTGCAGCGCGACCGCGCCTTCGACCACTACCGGGACGGCGTGCTCTACGACCGCCGCCCGAGCCTGTGGGTCGAGCCGCTGGCGCCCTTCGGCCGCGGCGCGATCCAGCTGGTGGAGATCCCGACCGACGACGAGATCCACGACAACATCGTCGCCTTCTGGGTGCCGGAGGGCGAGGCCGCGGCCGGCGACCGCCACGACCTGAGCTACCGGCTGCACTGGCTGGCGGACGAGCCCTATCCGGATGCGGGCATCGCCCGCACCGTCGCCACCCGCATGGGCCGCGGCGGCGAGCCGGGCAAGCCGCGGCCGCCCGGCGTCTTCAAGATCGTCGCCGAGTTCGACAACCCGGCGGTGATGCGCCGGATTCCCTTCGGCGTGTTCCCGGAGGTGGTGGCCACCGCCTCGCGCGGCACCGTCCAGCGGCCGTTCAGCGAGCCGGTGCCGGACGGCAATGTCTGGCGCGCCACCTTCGACCTCGCGGTCGACGGCAGCGACCCGGTCGAGCTGCGGATGTTCCTGCGCCTGGACGGCCGGCCGCTGACCGAGACCTGGCTGTACCAGTTCCACCCGGAGCCGCCGCCGGCTTGAGGCGGCCGCCCGGCGGTCAATCCCGGGTCGCCTCGCGCGCCGCCTCCGCCACCTGCCGCCGCAGCCAGGCGTGGGCGGGGTCGTCCTGCCGCCGCTCGTGCCAGATCATCGACACGGTCAGGGGCTCGGTCTCGAGCGGCAGCTCGAGCACCTCAATGGGCGCGGTGGCGGCGATGCGGCGCGCCAGCCGGCGCGGCAGCGACAGGATCATGTCGCTCTCGGCCACCAGCATCGGCGCGGCGATGAAATGCGGCAGCCGCATCGCCACCCGCCGGGTCAGCCCGTGCCGGGCCAGCGCCAGGTCGACCGGCGCCTCGCCGCGGCCGGTGATGATCACCAGCAGATGCGACAGGGCGGCGAAGCGCTCCAGCGTCAGCCCCGCCGCGATCACGGGATGGCCGCGGCGGACGGCGCAGACCAGGTCCTCCTGGTAGAGCGCCCGGTGGAAGAAGCCGGCCGGCAGGGTGTCGTAGACGCCGAGCGCCAGGTCTGCAGCATCGGCGGCGATCAGCCCGACATGGTCGCCGGCGGGGGGCGGGATCTCCAGGTCCAGCCCCGGCGCCAGGCGCGACAGCCGCGACACCAGCGCCGGCATCACCAGCAGGGTGGTGTAGTCGACGCCGGCGATGGTGACCCGGCCGTGCGCCGTCGCCGGGTCGAAGGCCGCCGGCGCCACGATCGCCCGGGCGCCCTCCATCAGCCGCGCCACCGGCTCGGCCAGGGCGGTGGCCCGCGGCGTCAGCTCCAGCCCTTGCGGCGTCCGCACCACGACCCGATCGGCCAGCAGCCGGCGCAGCCGGCCGAGCGCCCGGCTGGC
Source organism: Inquilinus sp. NPDC058860 (assembly GCF_042743185.1). NCBI lineage: Bacteria > Pseudomonadati > Pseudomonadota > Alphaproteobacteria > Rhodospirillales > Rhodospirillaceae > Inquilinus > Inquilinus sp. NPDC058860. The sequence continues at coordinate 42,376 of NZ_JBHYMS010000052.1, forward strand.
CGCCGGCTGGCTGAGGCCGAGCCGCTGCCCGGCCCGGGTGACGCTGCGCTCGCGCAGCAGCGCGTCGAGCAGCTTCAGCAGGTTGAGGTCGACTCCGGCCAGATCCACTTCGCGCATGTGAAAGATCATATCCATGCATTTGAGATATGGCGACCGCCATCGCATCTCCTCGGCACCGACCCGGCTGCGGGCGGGTGAACGCAGGAGAAAGCCATGTATGTCGTTGCCGGCGTGAGCGGGAACACGGGGGCCGCCGCCGCCCGCACCCTGATCGAAGCGGGCGCGCGCGTCCGCGTCCTCGTCCGCGATGCCGCCAAGGCCGAGAGCTGGGTACGGCAGGGCGCCGAGGTCGCGGTCGCCGACCTCGCCGATGCCGCGGCGCTGACCGCCGCCCTGTCCGGGGCGCGCGGCGCCTATCTGCTGAACCCGCCCGGCTACACGGCGGAGGATCCCTTCGCCGATGCCGAGGTCGTGGCCGACGCCATCGCCCGGGCGGCGACCGCCGCCCGCCTGCCGAAGCTGGTGGTGCTGTCCTCGGTCGGCACGGACCGGCCGAGCGGCACCGGCATGATCGCCACCACCCGGACGCTGGAGCAGCGGCTGGCCGGGATCGGGCTGCCGGTGACCTTCCTCCGCGCCGCCTATTTCATGGAGAACTGGGCGGAAGTGACCGGCGTCGCCGCCGCGGAGGGCGTGCTGCCCAGCTTCCTGGCGCCGCTCGACCGGGCCATCCCGATGGTCGCCACCGCCGATATCGGCCGCGTGGCTGCCGAGGCGCTGCGTGAGGACTGGGTTGGACAGCGGGTGATCGCCCTGCAGGGACCGGCCGCCACTTCCCCGAACGACGTCGCCGCGGCCTTCGCCAGGGCGCTCGGCAGACCGGTGCAGGCCGTCGCCGTCCCGGAGGCGGGCTGGGCCGAGGCCCTGTCGCATGGCGGCTTCTCGGCCCGCAGCACCGCCGGCTTCATCGAGATGATGCGGGGCATCAACAGCGGCCATGTCGATTTCGGCAGCGATCCGGCGGCCGAGCCGCGCCGCGGCCGGAAGCCGATCGATACCGTCGTCGCGGAGCTGGCGCGGGCGGCGGCCTGAACACGAGGGCGAGGGGCCGGGGCCCCTCGCCCGCCGGTTACTTCAGCTTCGACAGGCCGCAATCGCCGCTGCCGTACGCCGAGTCGGCCTGGCCGAGCGCGTCGCGGATGCCGTCCGCCAGGGCCGGCCGGATGCCCCATCCGGCCAGTGCCACCAGAATCGGCACGATGATGTATTTCATGTCTTATCCCACTTCGGATGCCGCGGCCGGACGATCCGGCCGCGCCCCTGCATCCATGCCGGCGATTCTAGAGGCTGGCGCCGGGCCGCCAGTGACCGCGCGCACAGACGAAAATGTCGCGAGCCCTGCGCTGAACGAATTCCTGTGTCCAATTGTCCGGTCTTTTCGCCGCCGCATTGTCGGCGCAGGCTGCAAGCCTGCCGCCCAAAGAAGAACGCCCGCCGGAAGCCCCGACCCATGTTCCGCTTTTTCGAAGCCCGCGTGCTGCCGACCGCCACGGGCATGCCTGGCCAGCCGCCGGGCAATCTGCTGCGGTTCTACTGGTTCTTCCTGCGACAGGTCCGCTGGTACTACATCGCCCTGCTGGGCGCCGGGCTGACCGTCGCGCTGCTCGACGCGCTGATCCCGGTCTTCATCGGCCGGGTCGTCACCCTGCTCAGCACCGTCACGCCCGAGGCGCTGTTCGCCGACCACTGGCACCTGCTGGCCGGGATGGCGGCGGTGCTGCTGATCTGCCGGCCGGGCGCCCTGTTCCTGCAGGCGCTGATCACCAACCAGATCATCGCCTCGGGCTTCACCAACCTGGTCCGGTGGCAGAGCCACTGGCACGTCGTGCGGCAAAGCTGGACCTTCTTCCAGAACGACTTCGCCGGACGCATCGCCAACCGGGTGATGCAGACCGGCGTGGCCCTGCGCGACAGCACGGTGACGTCGATCGTCGCGGTCTGGTACCTGACGGTCTACGGCACCAGCGCCCTGGTGCTGCTGGCCAGCGCCGATCTGTGGCTGGCGCTGCCGACCATGGGCTGGTTCGCGGTCTATATCCTGCTCCTCACCTATTTCGTGCCGCGGCTGAAGCAGCGCTCGCTGGAGATGTCGGAGGCGCGATCGCTGCTGACCGGCCGGATCGTCGACAGCTACACCAACATCCTGACGGTGAAGCTGTTCGCCCGGGCGAAGGAGGAGGACGAGTACGTCCGCGAGGCGGTGGACGGCCACACCACGATCTTCCGCGGCCAGCTGCGGCTGATCACCTTGTTCAACCTGTGCCTGTCCACCACCAACGCGCTCTTGGTGGTGTCGACCGCCACCATCGCCATCCTGCTGTGGCGCCAGGGGATGGTGGCGCTGGGCGCCGTCGCCATGGTCCTGCCGCTGACCTGGCAGATCGTCAACATGGCCGGCTGGGTGGCGCAGCAGGTGACCACGATCTTCGAGAATATCGGCGTGGTGCAGGAGGGCATGATCTCGATCGCGAAGCCGCTGCGCCTGGTCGACAAGCCGGGCGCCAAGCGGCTGAAGGTGACCGAAGGCGGCATCCGCTTCGACAATGTCAGCTTCAACTACGGCCGGCCGGGCGGGGTGATCGAGAACCTGAACCTCGATATCCGTCCGGGCGAGAAGATCGGCCTGGTCGGCCGCTCCGGCGCCGGCAAGTCGACGCTGGTCAACCTGCTGCTGCGCTTCTTCGATGTCGAGCGCGGCCGCATCCTGATCGACGGCCAGGACATCGCCGGGGTGACGCAGGAGAGCCTGCGCGAGCAGATCTCGGTGGTGACCCAGGACACCTCGCTCTTGCACCGGTCGATCTTCGAGAACCTGAACTACGGCCGGCCGACCGCCACCAAGGCCGAGGTGATCGCTGCGGCCAAGCAGGCCCATGCCCACGACTTCATCCTGGATGTCGAGGACTGGCGCGGCCGGCGCGGCTACGAGGCCCATGTCGGCGAGCGCGGCGTAAAGCTGTCCGGCGGCCAGCGCCAGCGCGTCGCCATCGCCCGGGTGGTCTTGAAGAACGCGCCGATCCTGATTCTGGACGAGGCCACCTCCGCCCTCGATTCCGAGGTCGAGGCGGCGATCCAGGAGCAGCTCGAGGACCTGATGCAGGGCAAGACGGTGATCGCCATCGCCCACCGCCTGTCGACCATCGCCCGGATGGACCGGCTGGTGATCCTGGAGCGCGGCCGCATCGTCGAGGTCGGCAGCCATGACGAGCTGCTGAAGGCCAACGGCCACTACGCCTCGCTGTGGCGCCGCCAGTCCGGCGGCTTCCTGGGCGAGGAGGAGCAGGCGGCGGAGTAGGAACGCCGCGGATCAGGCCGCTTCGGTGATGTCGAGGCGGACCGTCAGCCCGGCCCGGCCCGCGAGATTGATCAGCGCATCCAGGCTGAAATTGCCGATCCGACCGCGCAGGAGGTCGTTCAGTCGTGGCTGCGTGATCTGGAGCCGCCGGGCGGCCTCGGCCTGGGTGACATCCCAGCCCTGCACCTGCTGGCGGAGCGCGATCAGCAGATCCGAGCGCATCGTCATGTTCGCGGCCTCGGCCGGCGTGTCCTCCAGCGCATCCCAGACATTGTCGAAGCTCTGGCGTTCCATGGCAGCCTCATCAAACCGGAAGGCGCGGTTCCCTTCTTGTCATTGCCGGGCTTGACCCGGCAATCCAGAAGATGTCGACGCTCTCTGGATGCCCGGGTCAAGCCCGGGCATGACAACAAAGGGACTGGCGGCAAAGGGGCTGCCGTCCCTACTTCGCCGGCGCGGCCTCCGCCCCCGGCAGCACCTCGACCGTGGCGGTCATGCCGGAGGCCAGCAGCACGCCGTCGGGCACCTTGTCGATGGCGATGCGGACCGGGATGCGCTGGGCCAGGCGGACCCAGCTGAAGGTCGGGTTCACGTCGACGATCTGGTAGAACGAGTTCAGCGTCACCTCGCGGTCGGAGATGGCTCGGTCGATGCTCTCGACATGGCCCTCCAGCGGCGTCGACACGCCCATCAGCCGGATCTCGACCTTGTCGTCCGGCCGGATGCGCGGGATCTTGGTCTCCTCGAAATAGCCCCGGACATGGAAGCTGTCGGCGTCGACGATCGCCATCACCTGCTTGCCCGCCGTGGCGTAGGCGCCCTGGCGCAGGATCAGGGTCGAGACGTAGCCGTTGACCGGCGACCGCACCGTCGTCCGCTCCAGGTCCAGCTTCGCCGTGTCCAGCGCCGCCTGGTCCTGGTCCACCGCCGCGCGGGCGGCCCGGGCCGCCGATTCCGCCTGCTGCTGGGCCTCGACCGAGATGGCGTTGAGGCCGAGCCTGGCCCGCCGCGCGGCATCCGCCTCCAGCTGCTCGGTCTGCGCCTGCTGGCTGTCGAGCGCGGCCTGGGCCCGCTGCACCGCCAGGGTGTAGCGGTCGGGGTCGATCACGAACAGCACGTCGCCCTTCTGCACCTGCTGGTTGTTGGCCACCCGCAGGTCGACGACGATGCCGGAGACATCGGGCGCCACCTGCACGATCTCGGCCGCCACCCGGGCGTCCCGGGTCCAGGGGCTGTCGACATAGTACTGCCACAGCAGCACGCCGGCGACGACGGCGCCCGCCGCCACGACCAGGGTGATGACGACGCGCAGGGCGAGGGTTGCGTATTTCATGGTCCTCTTCCCCTCACATCGTCAGCGCGACAAGGGCGGTCAGGATGATCAACAGCAGCGACAGGTCGAACAGCGCCGGATGCCAGATCCAGCGATAGGCGCCGATGCGGCCGAGCCCGAGGCGCAGCAGGCCGGTGAGGACGAGCGCGACCAGCAGGTACCCGAGCATCGGCGACAGGTAGATGCCGGCGAGGTCGATTTCCTTGATCATGTCGGGGCCAGCAGGTCTTGGATCAGCGGCGGACCGTCGGTCTGCGGCAGGGCGAAGAATTCGGATTGCCAGGTCAGCGTCACCCGGATCGCGGTGACCGAGACCAGGGCGGTGACGGCGTCGCGGTCGATGTCGAGCGCCTGCAGCGCCTCGCCGGCCCGGGCCAGGGCCGCCATCGCCTCGGGCCCGCTGGCGCCGCGCCGGCGCCAGGCCTGGTCCAGATGCGCGGCCAGGGCGGCCAGCCCCGCCTCCACTGCCCGGGAAGCGGGTGGCGGCAGCCGGGGAGACAGGCGGCGCAGGATCATGATGTTGTGGCCGACGCGCAGGCTGGCCAGGCTGCCGTGCAGGATCGGCCGGTCGCCGGGCGAGGCGTGGTCGAGCCGCGAGAACAGCCCGTTGATGCGGTCGAACATCCGGCTCTCGAACTCGGCCTGCGAAAGGCCGGTGCCGGCCGCCATGCGCGACAGGTCGGCCATGATGCCGGTGACGAAGCGCTGCGCCATCCAGCGCACGCCGAACGGCCGCGTCAGCCGGAACAACAGCACGGCGAGGGCGATGCCGGCCAGGGTGGCGAGGCCGTTGTTGACCGCGCCGGCGAAGTCGAGCGAGGGCTGGTCGGAGAGCGCCAGCAGGGTCAGGAAGTTGATGCAGAGCAGCAGCGCCGAGGTGCCGACCCGCGGCACCGCCATCAGCGTCCCAGCCGGCACCAGTACCAGGGCCAGCGCCGCAGCCAGCATGACGAAGCCGTCGAGCCGGGGCAGCACCAGGGCGAAATAGATCAGGTAGATGACGAAGGCGACCGCCGCCATCCGCAGGAATTCCTTGGCCGGCAGCGCCGGCTCGTCCGCGCCGGAGAAGAAGCCGAACACCACCACCAGGATGGTGGCGGCGGCGGCGCCGTTGGGCCAGGCGGTGAGGATCCAGAAGCTGCAGCTGACCACGAGCGCGACGAAGGCGGTGATCCCGGCCATGATCGCGGCGGCCTGGTCGCGATGCCGGCTGACCGACGGCGCCGACCGCATGGTGCGCGGCCGGGTGCCGGCGGCGACATGGTCGCGCAGCCGCCGGCACTCGTCGCGCAGGGTCAGCACGTCCAGCAGCCGGTCCAGCAGGATCCGGACGATCATCGCGGTCTGGCTCTGCCGCAGCTCCGCCAGCGGCGGCTGCAGCGTGTCGATCAGGCGCCGGGCGGCGCCGATGCTGGCGTCGTCATCCGGCTGGTCCGGGCCCAGCGACCGGTCGGTGATCCGCGCCACCGCCTCGAAGGCCGGGCGGATCGCCTGCCACCGCGCCGGGTCGCGCAGGCGCAGCAACCGGCCGCGCTCCTGCACCGAGACCAGCACGGCGAGGAAGGTGAACAGCCGCCCCTGCAGCTGGCGCACCACGTCGTTGGCCAGGCGGATCGCCCGGGTGTCGAACACGGCGTGGGCGCGCAGCGTCTCCAGCGCCACCGCGTCGGCGATCAGCCGGGCGCGGTCGGCCTGGGGCGCCTCCTCCGTGCCCTCGGTGCGCAGGATGCCGACCGCCCATGTCGCGGTGGCCGCCAGCAGCGCCTCGATCCGGCCCAGCAGCACCGGCCCGACCGGGCGCGGCAGCACGACGGCGCTGAGCACGCCGGCGCAGGAGATCGCCAGCAGGATCTCGACGCAGCGGTTGGTGGCGACGTCGAACACGGTGAGCGGCGCGGCGATCGACGGGAAGCCGATGATCGCCGCGGTGTAGCCTGCCAGCAGCGGCGCGTAGGCGCCGGGCGCGTCGCGCAGCATCACCGACACGTAGATGCAGCAGCCGAACCACAGCGCGCTGGCCAGCACGAACAGCTCGCGCGCCTGGGCGAACAGGGCGACGAAGGTGACGCTGGCCAGCACACCGGCGGCGGTGCCGAGCACGCGGTAGACGCTCTTCGACAGCATCATCCCGGTCAGCGGCTGCGACACGATATAGACGGTCAGCACCGCCGTGCCCGGCGAGGACAGGTTGAGGCGCAGAGAGATCCAGGCGGCAAGCATCGCGGCGCAGAAGGTGCGCAGCGAGAACACGCCGTCGCGCCAGGTCGGCCAGTCCATCCGTCCCTCCGACGGCCTAGCGGCCGCCCTCCGGCGCCGGCCGGCCGGCCGAGATGTTCCGCTCGATCCGGCCCAGCAGGCCGAGACAGAGCATCATATCCTCGTCGGAGATGCCAGCGAGCAGACGCTCGCGGATCTCCGCGACGACGCCCTGGATGCCCTCCACCAGCGTCCGGCCGTCCTCGGTCAGGTGAACCGCCTTGGCGCGGCGGTCGGCCTCGTCCTCGCACCGCTCGATCAGCCCCTGGCTCTCGAGCGAGTCGAGCAGGCGGACCAGCGACGCCCCCTCGATCCCGAGGGACTCCGCCAGGTCACGCTGCCGGATGCCCTCGCCCAGCCGGAAGATGTGCAGCATCGGCTGCCAAGTGGCCGCGCTGAGCCCGTAGCGGCCCAGCGCCTCGTCGACCTCGCGCCGCCACAGCCGGGCGACGAGGAACAGGCGGAAACCGAAATCGGCCCGCGCGGTGGAGGGGGTGGTTGGCATGCGGATTTAATTAGGACGCTAATTATTAGCCACGAAGCGCAATTGCCGCATGCCAGCCAACACCGAGAAATGCGTCACGCCGCGGCAGCGCTCTTCGCGTCCGCCTCCATCGCGCGCCGAACACGCACCGCCTCGGTCTCCTCGATCGCGACGTCGTCCCAGCGCACCACGGCCCCGGCCGCCACCGGCCGCACCAGCCGGACCTTGTGGGCGAGGCCGATCGGCAGGGCGCCCGCCGCCAGCGAATCCTCCGCCCGCATGATCCGCCCCCAGACCGTATAGCCGCCCTCGCCGTCCAGCATCTCGCCGGCGGCCAGCGGCTTCTTGGCCACGGCGACGGCATCCGCGCGGAAGCCCGTCGGGCTGCCGGTCGCCTCGTGCCGCAGCGCCGCCGAGGCGACGCTGACGCCGAGCTCGAGGCCGATGAAATGCACGGTCCGGTACAGCGCGCCGTAGCGGCCGGAGGGGTCGACGGTGATGTTGTATTCGCGGAAGCAACGGCGGGTATAGGCGGCGCGCGCATCGTCGTCGCCGGCCTCGAACACGACATAGACGCCCCAGCGCAGGTCGTTGACGACCGGCCGGCCGTCGCGCTCCAGGCTGGTCACCACCTCGACCATGCCGGCGCGTTCGAGCACGCCGCCGGCGTCGCGCGGCCGCAGCACACGGGCGAGGTCATGCGCGCCCGCCGGCGGGAACAGCAGGCCGTCGCGCGGCGCCGTCAGCCCCGTGGCGTTGGCGATCGCCGCCATCTCGATCGCCGATTTGGTGCCGTCGATGAAGGAGTTGAACATCTGCGGGTTCATGCCGCCGGCCCGCGCCTCCTCGTCCGAGATGCCGAAATGGCCCCAGACCGTGTCGGGCGTGGACCGGTGGTAGCTCGGCAGGTACTTGGTGCCCTTGCCGGCGGCCACCACCCGGAAGCCGCAGGTCTCGGCCCAGTCGACCATCTCGCAGACCAGCGCCGGCTGGTCGCCATAGGCAAGGCTGTAGACCAGGCCCGCTTGGCGGAACCGCTCGGCCAGATAGGCGCCGGCCAGGACGTCGGCCTCGACATTCACCATGACGATGTGGCGGCCGTTCTCGGCCGACAGCAGCGCGTGGCGGATGCCGGCGGCCGGGCTGCCGGTGGCGTCGACCACGACATCCAGCCCGCCGGCGCGGATCAGCGCCTCGGCATCCTCGGTGACATGGGTCCGCCCCGACGTGCGGGCGTCGTCGAAGGAGGAGGCCAGGGCCGCGCCGACATCCCAGCCGGTGTTGGCCATCGCCCGGCGCACCCGCTCCGCCGACAGGTCGGCCACGCCCAGCAGGTGCAGGCCGGTGGTGGTGCGCAGCTGCGCCAGGAACATCGAGCCGAACTTGCCGGCGCCGATCAGGCCGACGCGGACGGGACGGCCCTCGGCGGCGCGCTGCCTCAGCTTGGTCGCGAGATTCATGGGGCCTCCTCGGCGAAGGAAGAAGGTTCAGTGGCTGCGGCCGTCGATCGGAATCGGGGTCAGGGTGGTGAGGTCGATATCGTCCAGGCAACGGACATTGACGGCGATCATCTCGGTGCCGTCCGGCTTGCGTCCGCGGGCGAAGGATTCGATGCCGCAGGTCGGACAGAACAGGTGGTGGATCACCTTCTTGTTGAACTGGTAGTCGGCCAGCCCGTCGCCGTCCGACAGCAGGGTGAATCGGTCGGGCGTGACGAAGGTCAGCATCAGGCCGCGCTTCTGGCAATGCGAGCAGTTGCAGCTCAGCACCTGCGCCAGGTCGGTCTCGGTCCGGTAGCGCACGGCGCCGCAGTGGCAGCCGCCCTCATAGGTCTTGGTCTCGGGCATGGGGCGTTCCTCCGGCTCTTGGATCGCCGCGAGTCACGGCGGCGTTGGAGCGGGAGGGTCGCCCGGCCGCGCCGGCTTGTCCATGCCGCCAGCCGAGATCAGCAAAAAGAGTCCCCCCTCCCCTCGCGGGAGGGGGCAGGGGGAGGGGGTT
>NZ_JBHYMS010000053.1:0-15949 GCF_042743185.1 Inquilinus sp. NPDC058860
ATGCCGACAGGGTGCGTCGAACGGCTTGCCCGATGCAAAGGCATCGCGCTGCGCCGCTCTCCTGCCCCGTCGGCATTTTCAACCGGCGCAGGGCATAGGGAGTGTGAGAAATGCGGGCTAGCCCTCCGCCAGCACCCCCCGCGCCACCGCCAGGTCGATGTTGCCGCCGGTCAGGATCAGGCCGACGCGCCTGCCCTGCATCCGCCCCCGCTCCTGCAGCAGCGCGGCCAGGGCCGCCGCGCCGGCGCCTTCGGCCAGGTTGTGGGTGTCGGTCCAATACGCACGCAAGGCCGCGGCGACCTCGTCGTCGGTGACCCGGACGATCCGCTCGGCGCCGGCCCGCACGACGGCGAAGGCCTCCGGGTCCGGCACCCGGCAGGCCATGCCGTCGGCGAAGGTGCGGGCGGTCTCCGTCGTCACCACCCGCCCGGCCTCGAACGACAGCGCCATCGCCGGCGCCTCGGTCGAGACCACGCCGACGATCCGGGTCCGCAGGCCCAGGAGGTCGCGGGTGCGGATCAGGCCGCTGATGCCCGACCCCATGCCGATCGGCACGTAGACGGTGTCGAGATCGGCCACCGCCCGGAACAGCTCCAGCGCATAGGTCGCGGCGCCGCGCGCGAGGTCGGGGTGGAAGGCCGGCGCCATCTCCAGCCCGCGCTCCCCCGACAGATGCCTTGCATGGGCATAGGCCTCGTCGAAGTCGCGGCCGTGCTCCACCAGCTCGGCCCCGAAGGCGCGCATCGCGGCGTTCTTCTCCACCGAATTGCCGTGCGGCACCACCACGGTCACGGCCAGGCCGGTGCCGCGGGCGGCGAAGGGCAGGCTCTGGCCGTGATTGCCGCGCGTCGCCGTGACGATGCCGCGGACGTCCGGCCGGCGCCGGCGCAGCGCATCGATGAAGACCAGGCCGTTGCGCGCCTTGTAGGCGCCGATCGGGGTGTGGTTCTCATGCTTGACCCAGACCTCGCAGCCGGCGCGCGCGGCCAAGAGCGGCCAGGCGAGTTGCGGGGTCGGCGGCATGGTCGCATGCACCAGCCGGGCGGCATCCTCGAGGGCGGTCAGGTCGAACATGGTCCGGTTCCGATCGGCGGCGCGTCGGCGTCAGCATCGGCGGCGCCGATTGTCCCGGTCAACCGGGACATTGTCTGGAGACAAGCGGGACGCCCTGGGCGGTCAGAACGGCAGCAGCGAGTCCCTCAGCGTGTCGCGCAGCGAGAACACCGTGCCCTCGTCCCGATAGGGAATCTGGCGGCCGGCGCTGAGGAACACGCCCTCGACCCGCCACTTCAGCTCGCCGCGGCGGCCGATCGTGGCCAGCTGGTCGACCAGGCCGAGGCCGGAGCCGCGCATCGGCACCGACACCTCGCGCTCGCCATGCGCCGGCAGCAGGAAGGCCCGGTCGGTCCGGCCGCTGCCGAACTCCCGCCCGTTCATCTCGATCGCCGCGGTCATGGCGTCGACCTGCAGGCCGGTGCCGGCCTGCTCCTCGACCCGCAGCAGCGCCTCCCAGCGCTGCTCGAACATGGTGGCGTCCAGCGGCCGCAGGTCGATGATGCGGACCCGGGGCGGGGGCGGCCCGGTGAAGGGCGCCGCGCAGGCGGCGAGGGCGCCTGCGGGCAGAAGGGCGAGGAGGGCGCGGCGGTCGATCGGTCGGCGTGTCGGTCGGCTCATGGTCCCCGAGGCTCGGTGGCGAATCTGTCAGCGACATGGCGTCTGCGGCGGTGCTCGGCTAGCCTCGCGCAACACCACGCCGCCCAGGGGGACCTTCGCATGGCACCGACCGACCGTCCGTCCTGCATCGTGCATTGGACCGAGATCGAGGGGCCGGACAACCATACCTATCGCGGCGACGACGAGCTGATGAGCATCGGCGCGCCGCTCGGCCGGCATTTCGGCCTGACCCGGATCGGCATCCACCACGAGCGGCTGCCGCCCGGGCGCCGCACCTCCTACCCGCATGCCGAAAGCCATGAGGAGGAGTTCGTCTATGTCCTCGAGGGCACGCCGGACGCCTGGCTCGACGGCGTGCTGCACCGCCTCGGGCCCGGCGACGCGGTCGGCTTCCCGGCCGGCACCGGCCAGTGCCACACCTTCATCAACAACACGGAATCCGAGGTCCGCCTGCTGGTCGTCGGCGAGACCCCGAAGCGGGAGAACCGCATCCGCTACCCGCGCAACCCGGAGCAGAAGCCGGTCCGGCCCGACTGGTGGCACGACGCGCCGCAGCGCCCGATGGGCGACCATGACGGGCTGCCCGACAAGGTCCGGGCGGCGCGGGCGGGAAAGGGGTAGCGGCGCCGGCCTGCCCGCTTGGTCAGCCTTCCATCGGCGGCTGCTCGCGCACCTCGATGCTGCCCATGGCCGTCATCGGCGATTTCGATGCGATGGCGACCGCCTCGTCCATGTCGCGGGCCTCGATCAGCATGAAGCCGCCGACATGCTCCTTGGTCTCGGCATAGGGCCCGTCGGTGATCGAGGTCCTGTCGCCGCGGCGCCGCACGATCCGACCGGTCTCCGGCTCGGCCAGCGGCCCGCAGGCGATCAGGTGGCCGCTGCGGCGGAGCGCATCGTCATAGGCCATGCAGCGGCGCGTCAGGCCGCGGCCTTCCTCGGGCGACAGCGGGCCGATCAGGGCGGGGTCGACATGGACGATCAGCAGATAGCGCATCCGAGGCCTCCGTTGGTTCCGTCCCTGGTCGTCCGGCCGGCTCCGAGATCGACACGGCAGGACTGGAAACCGAAGCAGGATATGCTCGGTTACAAGAATTCTCACTGCGGCAACGCTGGGACATACGCCAGCCCATTTTCCCGGCTATAAGAGCCCGCTCACCGCCCGGTCGGCACGGGCCCTTCATCCGGACCCGGAGCGGACCCATCGTCACCAGCACCACCATGTCCCCGGCGCGCGCCCGTCGCAAACGAGGGCGATTCGCCGCCGTCGCCGCTGTCCTGGCCCTGCTCGCCATCGGCGGCCTGGCGGCCTGGCACTGGCTGTCGCCGCCCGCCGCCGTGCCCCGGATGACGGCGGTGGCCGCCATCGGCGACGTCGAGGAAGCGGTCCTGGCCACCGGCACGCTGAAGCCGAAGCGGCTGGTCGCGGTCGGCGCCCAGGCGTCCGGCCGCATCATCTCGCTCAAGGTGACGCTGGGCCAGAAGGTGGCGAAGGGCGACCTGGTGGCCGAGATCGACAGCGTGACCCAGCAGAACGCGCTGCGCACGGCCCAGGCGTCGCTGGCCAATCTGCGGGCGCAGCGGACCGAGAAGGAGGCGACGCTGGCGCTGAACCGGCTGACCCTGGCCCGGCAGAAGGCGATGGCGGCGCAGCGAGCCTCGTCCCAGGCGGATCTCGAGGCCGCCGAGGCGAACGTCCAGGTCACCGAGGCCCAGATCGAGCAGCTCGACGCCCAGATCGTCGAGGGCGAGGTGGCGATCGAGACGGCGCAGGTCGATCTCGGATACACCCGCATCACCGCCCCATCGGACGGCACCGTGCTGGCGATCGTCAGCCAGGAGGGGCAGACGGTGAACGCCGTCCAGTCCACCCCGACCATCGTCGTCCTCGGCGACCTCGACACCATGACCGTGCGGGCCGAGATCTCGGAGGCCGATGTCGTCGCCGTGCGGCCCGGCCAGCCGGTCTACTTCACCATCCTGGGCGACCGCGACCAGCGCTACGACGCGGAGCTGACATCGATCGAGCCGGCGCCCGAATCGATCCGCAACGATTCCAGCTTCAGCACGACCTCCACCTCCTCCAGCACCAGTTCCAGCAGCAGCTCGTCGTCCAGCTCCTCGGCGATCTACTACATCGGCACCTTCGAGGTGCCGAATGCCGACGGCCATCTTCGCACCTACATGACGGCCGAGGTGCACATCGTGCTGGGCCAGGCCCGCGGCGTGGTGACCATCCCCTCCGCCGCCCTGGGCGCCCGCGCGGCCGACGGCAGCACCACCGTCCAGGTCGTCGGCGCCGACGGCACCACGCAGCCGCGCCAGGTCCGGATCGGGCTGAACGACAAGACCATCGCCGAGGTGCGGTCGGGGCTGAGCGCGGGCGAGCGGGTGGTGACTGGTGGGCTGGAGCCGGCCGCCGCCGGCTCCTCCGTCCCTCCCGGCCCGCCCGGGGGTTGATCGCGATGGCCGAACCGCTGATCGCGCTGCGTGGCCTGCGCCGCGAATTCCCGTCGGGCGAAGGCACGATCGCGGCGCTGCACGACATCGACCTGACCATCGAGGCGGGCGAGATGGTGGCGATCGTCGGCGCCTCCGGCTCCGGCAAATCCACGCTGATGAACATCCTCGGCTGCCTCGACCGGCCGACCTCCGGCAGCTACCGCATCCGCGGACGCGAGACCGCGGCGCTGGAGCCGGACGAGCTGGCGGCGCTGCGGCGCGAGCATTTCGGCTTCATCTTCCAGCGCTACCACCTGCTGGGCGAGCTGACGGCGCTGGGCAATGTCGAGATCCCGGCGGTCTATGCCGGCAGCCGGGCGGAGGAGCGCCACACCCGGGCCGCCGCCCTGCTGGGCCGGCTGGGCATGGCGGACCGCATCGGCCACCGGCCGGGCCAGCTGTCGGGCGGGCAGCAGCAGCGCGTGTCGATCGCCCGGGCGTTGATGAACGGCGCCGACGTGGTGCTGGCCGACGAGCCGACCGGCGCCCTGGACCGGCACAGCGGCGAGGAGGTGCTGCGCATCCTGGCCGAGCTGCAGGCCGAGGGGCGGACGGTCATCATCGTCACCCATGACATGGCGGTGGCCAGCCGGGCCCAGCGCATCATCGAGATCAGCGACGGCGCCATCGTCGCCGACCGCCGGACGCCGTCGGCCGGGGATGGCGGCGCCGCGTCCCGGCTGCGGCCGCAGGGCGCGCCGCTGCGCCCGTGGCTGGCCTTCCTGAACCGTCTGCGCGAAGCCTTCCGCATGGCGCTGCTGGCGATGAACGCGCACCGCCTGCGCACCGTGCTGACGATGCTGGGCATCATCATCGGCATCGCCTCGGTGGTGTGCATGGTGGCGCTGGGCCAGGGCACGCAGCAGCGGGTGCTGGCCGAGATCTCCAACCTGGGCACCAACACGCTGGAGGTCTTCGCCGGCAAGGATTTCGGCGACGTCCGGTCGGCCAAGGTGACGACGCTGGTGGTGGCCGATGCCGACCAGCTGGCCCGCCAGCCCTATGTCGCCGGCGTCACGCCGACGGTGTCGACCACCAGCACCGTGCGCTACGGCGCGCGCGAATCCAGCGCCCTGGTCAACGGGGTCGGCGCCCAGTACTTCACCGTGCGCGGCACCAAGCTGCTGCGCGGCCGGCTGTTCGACCCCGACGGCGCGCGGTCGCTGTCGCAGGACGTCGTGATCGACGAGGAGACGGCGAAGACGATGTTCCCGGACCCGGGCGAGGACCCGCTCGGCCGGATCCTGCTGGTCGGCAAGGTGCCGTGCCGGGTGATCGGCGTGGTCGAGACCCAGCAGGGCGGCTTCGGCGGCAGCCAGAACCTGTCGCTGTACCTGCCCTACACCACGGTGCAGGCCCGCTTCATGGGCAACACCTCGCTGCGCAGCATCACCGTCCGCGTCGCCGACGACGTCAGCACCGACCTGGCCGAGGCGGCGGTGACCCGGTTCCTGACCCAGCGGCACGGAGCCAAGGATTTCTTCATCCTCAACACCGACGACATCCGCCGGACCATCAGCAGCGCCACCCAGCTGCTGACGCTGCTGATCGCGGGCATCGCCGTGATCTCGCTGCTCGTCGGCGGCATCGGGGTGATGAACATCATGCTGGTGTCGGTGTCGGAGCGGGTGTCCGAGATCGGGGTGCGCATGGCGGTGGGCGCCCGGCAGGGGGACATCCTGCAGCAGTTCCTGATCGAGGCCGTGCTGGTGTGCCTGATCGGCGGCGTGCTGGGCATCGGCCTCGCCCTCGGCCTGGGCGCGGTGGTCGGGGCCGCGGTCCCGATGATCGGGCTGATCTACTCCACGGCCTCGATCGTCGCCGCCTTCCTGTGCTCCACCCTGATCGGGGTCGCCTTCGGCTACCTGCCGGCCCGCAACGCCTCGCGCCTCGACCCGGTGGTGGCGCTGTCGCGCGATTAGCGGCCGCGCGATTGGCGGCCGCTACTCCGGCAGCCCGGCCCGGCGCAGCGCGTCGAGGTAGCGGTCCATCACCTCGGCCGGCTTCCACGGCACGCCGGCGCGGGTGTTGGCGATGGTGGCGCCGGGCGCCACGGCCAGGAGGCCGGCCAGCGCCGCCTTCGCCTCGTCGGCCCGGCCCAGCGCCGACAGCGCCGCGGCCAGCAGCCGGTGGGCCACCGGGAAGGCCGGGTACAGGTGGAGCGCCCGGCGGGCCGCCTCGGCCGCAGCCTCGTCGTCGCCCTCGGCGAAGGCGGCGAGGCCGAGGAAGGCGTGACACCAGTGGTTGGCCGGATCGCGCGGGCTCAGCCGCAGCGCCGTGTGCAGCGCATGCCGTGCCTTCCCGCTTTGTCCCGACAGGGCGTAGTGGCCGCCGCCCAGCATGTGGGCGAAGGCCAGGTTGGGATTGATCGCCAGCGCCGTCTCCAGCCGCCGCTCGGCCTCGTCGAAGCGGCGCAGGAACAGGGCGACCATGCCCAGCACGGTCTGCGCCTCGGCGTCGCGCGGGTCCAGGTCCACCGCCTGGCGCGCCATCGCCTCGGCCGCGGCCAGCGACCGGCCCGGATCGGCGCTGCGGCCGAACAGCACGTCCCAGACGTCGCACATGGCGTGGACGGACCGGGCCCGGGCCAGGCCGGGGTCCAGCGCGATCGCCTGGGCGGCGAAGGTGCGGGCCTGGGCGCCGTCCGCCGCGGTCAGGCGCCAGGCGTGCCAGCCGGCGCGCATGACGCAGTCCCAGGCATCCATGCCGGCCGGGTCCAGCCGCCGGGCGCGGCGCATCTCGGCGCCGATCAGCTCGGGCGCCACCACGCCGACGATGCTGTCGGTGATCTCGTCCTGCACCGCGAACAGGTCGTCGATCCGGCGGTCGTAGCGCTCGGCCCAGAGATGGGCGCCGGTGGCGGCGTCGATCAGCTGGCCGGTGATCCGCATCCGGTCGCCGCCCTTGCGCACGCTGCCCTCCAGCACGTAACGGACGCCCAGCTCGGCCGCCACCTGCTTCACGTCGACCGGCCCGCCCTTGTAGGTGAAGGACGAGTTGCGGGCGATCACCAGGAAGCCGTGATGCCGTGACAGGCCGGTGATGATGTCCTCGGCGATGCCGTCGGCGAAGTATTCCTGGTCGCGGTCGGCGCTCATGTCCTGGAACGCCAGCACCGCGATCGACGGCCTGGCCGGTGCGCCGGCGGCGCCGGGCGCGATCTCGGCCCCGCCGGCGGGCTCCAGCCGCACCCGGTACACCCGCACCGGCCTCTGGATGTTCTTCAGATGCTGCTGGCCCAGGTCGTCGAAGGCCAGGTCCAGCTTGCCGAGCACCTGGTCGAACACGCTGGCGGTGATCGAGATGCCGCCGGGCTCGGCCATGCCTTCAAGGCGGGCGGCGATGTTGACGCCGTCGCCCAGGATGTCGTCGCCGTCGATGACGATGTCGCCCAGGTTGATCCCGGCGCGGTACTGGATGCGGCGTGGCTGCCCGGCCTCGGCCTCGCCGACCGCGCGCTGGATCCGCACGGCGGCGTCCAGCGCGCCGACGACGCTGCCGAACTCGACCAGCATGCCGTCGCCGGTGGTCTTGACGACGCGGCCGCCATGGCCGTGCAGCGCCGGCTCGATCAGCTCACGGCGATGGGCCTTGTGCCGGGCGATGGTGCCGGCCTCGTCGGCCTCGACATGCCGGGAATACCCCACCATGTCGATCGCCAGGATCGCGGCAAGCCTGCGGGTCACGCGGTCGGTGCTCAAGACGGGTCCCAGCCTGGTGCGCGCCGGCAGATTACCGCCCGGGCCCCTAATCCGCCACCCCGTCCCGGCCCTCGATGGTCATCAGGGTGGCGGTGAGCAGCGCGATCAGCCGCTCCTTCCCGTCCGCCTCGGCGAAGACCTCCGTCTGCGCCAGGGTCAGGGTGCGCCCGGCCTTGACGACGCGCCCGCGGGCCAGGATGCGCTCGCCGACCGCGGGCGCCAGCAGGTTGATCTTGAACTCGGTGGTCAGCACCCCGGCGCCGGGCGGCATCAGGCTGAGCGCGGCATAGCCCGCGGCGGTGTCGGCGATGGCCGAGACCGCGCCGGCATGGACGAAGCCGTGCTGCTGCGACACCGCCGGGCCCGGCGTCAGCGCGATCTCGACCGTGCCCGGCTCGGCCCGCAGGATCGCGGCGCCCAGCGTGCGCATCAGCCCCTGCCTGTCGAAACTGGCCTGCACGCGCTCCCGGAAGGCCGGGTCCTTCGGGGTCGGAGGGGTCACGTCGCTCAGTCCTTGTCGCTGACCCCGGCCTGGGCGAAGGTGGCCATGCCCTCGTGGCAGGCCAGGGCTCCGCGGACGAGGCCGATCGCCAAGGCAGCGCCGGAGCCCTCGCCGAGCCGCATGCCGAGGTCCAGCAGCGCCGTGCGCCCCAGCTTTTCCAGCAGCCGGCGATGCCCGGGCTCGGCCGAGACATGGGCGATCTGGCAGTGGTCCAGCGCGTGCCGGTCCACCGCCCACAGCACCGCGGCGGCGGCGGTGCAGGTGTAGCCGTCCAGCAGCACCGGGATCCGCGCCATCCGCGCCGCCAGCACCGCGCCGGCGATCGCCGCCAGCTCCAGACCGCCGAGATGGCGCAGCACCTCGAACGGGTCGGTCATGGCCTTGGCGTGGACGGCGACGCCCTTGGCCACCACCTCGGCCTTGTGCCGGACCCCGGCCGTGTCGACGCCGGTGCCGGGACCGACCCAGTCGGCCGCCTCGCCGCCGAACAGCGCCGTCGCCAGCGCGGCGCCGGCGGTGGTGTTGCCGATGCCCATCTCGCCCAGGCACAGGAGGTCGAGGCCCGGCTCCACCGCCATCATGCCGTAGGCCATGGCGCGCACGCATTCGGCCTCGGTCATCGCCGGGGCGATGGTGAAGTCGGCGGTCGGGTGCTCGAGGTCCAGCTCGTAGACGCGCAGGTCGCTGTCGGCGGCTTGGGCCAGCTGGTTCACCGCGGCGCCGCCGGCGACGAAGTTCTTCACCATCTGCGCCGTCACCGAAACCGGGTAGGCGGAGACGCCCTGGGCCACGGCGACGCCGTGATTGCCGGCGAACACCGCGACGCGGGGCCGGCGCAGCTGCGGCGGGTGCCTGCCCTGCCACACCGCCATCCACTCCGCCAGATCCTCCAGCCGGCCCAGCGATCCGGGCGGCTTGGTCAGCTGGCGGTCGCGCTCGCGCACCGCCGTGCCGGCCTCCAGGTCCGGCCCCGGCAGGTGGCGCAGCAGGGCGCGGATCTCGTCGAGGGTGTCGGGCAGGGGCGTCTGGGTCTGGGGCATGGCAGGGGGGCGGGGCGTCCGGTTGCGGAAGCGCGGACCCTGCCACCAAAGCGGTGCGGCGTCAAAACCCGGGCCGGGCGCCCTCACTCCGCCGCCTTGCGTGTCTCCAGCCGCCGGACGAAGCCGGCGACCACGTCGCGCAGGCCGGCATCATCCAGCAGGTCCAGCGCCTCCTCGGGGCTGCACCACCGGGTCTCGCGCTCGTGCCGCTCGGGCCAGGTCCTGTGCTGCCGCTCGACCTTCAGCGGGAAGACGCCGACCTCGCAGGGCACGCTCACCCCCTCCTCCAGCCACTTGTCGTAGATGAAGCTGCCGATCGACTTCGACCCCACGGCGCCGCGCACCCCGGCCTCCTCATAGGCCTCGCGCGCCGCCGATTTCGACGGCTTCAGCCCCTTGATCGGCCAGCCCTTCGGAATGATCCAGCGCCGCGTCTGGCGCGAGGTGACGAGCAGGATCTCGACCGCGCCGTCCGGTCCCACCCGATAGGGCAGGGCACCGTGCTGCACCCGGACGGCCTTGGTCTTGCCCGGCATCCCTGTCCTCCGTCATCGCGCCCGGCCTTGATCGGCCCGGGCAAATCAGGAACCATCGCACTGTTCCCGCCGTTCCGATCACCCGGCCCGTCCGACACAAAGCCTATGTGAAGACAAGAGCGGAGGCGATTGCCTTTCGAGGCCCGAGGATGAGCTTTCCCGTCACCCTGATCGACCTGGCCGGTTCCATCGCCCTGCTGCTGTGGGGCACGCATATGGTGCAGACCGGCATCCAACGCACCTTCGGGCCGAAGCTGCGCTCGATCCTCGGCAACGCGCTGAAGAACCGGTTCCGCGCCTTCCTCGCCGGCATCGGCGTCACCGCGGTGCTGCAGAGCAGCACGGCCACCGGCCTGATGGTGGCGGGCTTCGCCGCCGGCGGGCTGGTCGATCTGGTGCCGGCCCTGGCGGTGATGCTCGGCGCCAATGTCGGCACCACGCTGATCGTGCAGGTGCTGTCCTTCGACGTGGCGGCCGCCGCGCCGGCGCTGATCCTGATCGGCTTCCTCCTGTTCCGGCGCGACACCAGCACCCCGACGCATGATCTCGGCCGGGTGTTCATCGGGCTCGGCCTGATGCTGATGGCGCTGCACCAGCTGCTGCAGCTGATGACGCCCTATGAGGATGCGCCCAGCCTGCGCCTGCTGCTCGGCGCGATCTCGACCGAGCCGGTCCTCGACGTGCTGCTGGCCGCGGCCTTCACCTGGGCGGTGCATTCCAGCGTCGCCGTGGTGCTGCTGATCATGTCGCTGGCCGCCAACGGCGTGGTGCCGCCGGAGGCCGCCTTCGCGCTGGTTCTGGGCGCCAATCTCGGCACCGCGATCAACCCGGTGATCGAAGGCGTGTCCAGCGACGATCCCGCCGCCAAGCGGCTGCCGATCGGCAACCTCGCCAACCGGCTGCTCGGCGTCGTCGTGGCACTGGTCCTGCTGCGGTGGATCGGGCCGGTGATGGTGACGATCGACCCCGACGAATCCCGCGCCGTGGCCGATTTCCACACCCTGTTCAACCTGGCGCTGGCGGTCGTCTTCTTTCCGCTGCTCACCCCCTATGCCGCGCTGCTGCAGCGCCTGCTGCCGCGCCGCGTCGACCCGGCCGATCCGTCGCGGCCGCTCTATCTCGACGCCGCGGCGCGGGAAACGCCGATCGTCGCCCTCGGCGGCGCCGCGCGCGAGGCGATGCGCCTGGCCGACGTGCTGGAGACGATGCTGCACGGCGCCCGAGACGCGCTGCACAAGGGCGACCGCAAGCTGATCGCCGAGACGCGGCGGATGGACGACGTGCTCGACCACCTCAACACCGCGATCAAGACCTACCTGACCTCGCTCGACCCCGAATCGCTCAGCGACTCCGACCACCGCCGGCTGGGCGAGATCCTGAACTTCGCCATGAACATGGAGCAGGCGGGCGACGTGATCGACCGCAACCTGCTGCCGCATGCGGCCAAGCGGCTGAAGCGCGGCCTGGCGTTCTCGAAGGAAGGGGAGGCCGAGCTGCTGGCGATGATGGACCGGCTGGTCACCAACCTGCGCACCGCCGCCTCGCTGTTCATGACCGACGACCGCCGCGCCGCGCGCCTGCTGGTCGACGAGAAGGTGGCGTTCCGCGACCTCGAGGCGGCGGCCACCCAGTCGCATTTCGAGCGGCTGCGCGCCGGCCGCCGCGACACGGCCGAGACCAGCGCCCTGCATCTCGACCTCTTGCGCGACATGAAGCGGGTCAACGGCCACATCGTGGCGGCCGCGGCCTACCCGGTGCTGGAGCGCTCGGGCGAGCTGCTGCCCAGCCGGGTCGCCGACGGCGAGGGCGCCTGAGATGGCCGGAACGCTGCGCATCGCCGTTGCCCAGAGCCGGATCGACCGGGACGTGCGCGCCAATGGCCGGGAGATCCGCGGCCTGATGCGGCAAGCCGCGGCGGGCGGGGCCCGGCTGGTCCAGTTCCCGGAAGGCGCCGCCTCCGGCTACGCCAAGTCCGAGGTGACGGCCTGGGACGGGATCGACTGGCCGGCGCTGCGCGAGGAGCTGGAGGAGACGGCGGCCCTCGCCGGCAGCCTCGGCCTCTGGGTGGCGCTCGGCAGCGCCCATCCGCTGACCCCGCCGCACCGGCCGCACAACAGCCTCTACGTCATCTCCGACACCGGGGCGCTGGCCGGGCGCTACGACAAGCGGCGCTGCTCGCACACCGAGATCACCGGCTGGTTCTCGCCCGGCGCCGCGCCGCTGACCTTCGCGGTGGACGGCTTCACCTTCGGCTGCGCCCTGTGCATCGAGAACGTCTTTCCCGAGGTCTTCGTGGAATATGAGGCGCTGGGCGTCGACGCCGTTCTGGTCTCGGCCTATTCCCGCGACCCCGTCTTCGGCGCCCTGGCGCGTGGCCATGCGGCGGCGACCTGCCTCTGGATCGCCCTCGCCAACCCGGCGCGCTGCAGCCGGGAGCTGTCCGCCGCGCTGGTCGGACCGAACGGCCATGTGCTGGCCGAAGCCGGCCGGGACGGTGAATCCGGCCTCGTGTTCGGCACGCTCGACCGCGCCGACCCGGCCTTCGCCGTCGCGCTGGAGAAGGCGCGGCCCTGGCGGCGGACGGCGCGGCTGGGCGGGATCTACGAGTCGCGCCGGGTCGAGGATCCGCGCAGCCGCGACAGGCTGGGGTTCTGACCGGCCGGGGCGGCGACGATCCGACAGAACATCTCCATCTCCGCGGCCACCGCCTCCGGCAGCGACCGTCCGCGCTCGAAGCCCCACCACAGCACGGCGCCCTGCCACTGCGCCGCCATCAGCCGGCCGAGATCCGGCCGCGGGCCGGCGGCATCGGCCAGGCGCCGGCCCAGCGCCGCGGCCAGCGTTCGCCCCCAGTCAGCACCGCGGCGCCGCAGCGCCGGGTCGCGCAGGTCCTCGCGCAGCACCAGCAGGCCCTCGGCGTAGTCGTCCTCGGCGCCGTAGTCGCCGGACAGCGCCACCAGCAGCTCGACCGCCCCGGCCGGGTCCGGCGGGGCCGCGGCGTCGGCCGCTTCGGTGCGGGCGTCCAGCAGGTCCCAGGCGCGCAGCAGCGCCGCCTGGACCAGCGCCGCCTTGCTGCCGAAGCGCTGCACCAGCGTCGCCCCCGACAGCCCGGTCTCGGCCGCCACCGCGGCGAAGGTGATGCCGTCCGGCCCGGCCCGGCGCATCACCGCCAGGGCGCCGTCGAGCAGGGTTTCATCGGGGATGGTGCGCGGGCGGGGCATGGCCTGGGAAGATAAGTGAATGGTTGCTTATATGTAAAACGCGGCCCCGCTCAACCAAAGGATCGGGCGAAGAGCCGGGCGTGGGGCGGTGCTCAGTCGTCGAGCAGGCCGAGGGCGAGCGCGGTGGCGACGGCGCCGGTGCGGCTGGTTGCCTGGAGCTTGCGGATCACGGATTTGATGTGACCCTCGACGGTGTAGATCGACAAGCCGAGGCGGCGCGCCGCCTCCTTGTTGGAGGCGCCGCGGGCGACCAGCAGCAGACAGTCCCGCTCGCGCCGGGTCAGGGCCGGAGGTGCCGGCGGCAGGGCGCCGGCGGCCCGCTGCGCCGCGGCCAGGCGGCGTTCGATGACGAGGGCGGATTCGAGATGGGGCGCGAGACAGCGCAGGATCGAGATCTGCCCTTCGCTCCAGCCGAAGCCGCGCGGCGGCCGCCAGAGGGTCAGGAGGGCGGCGGATCGGTGCTGGTCGAAGCCCAGCCGGTACAGGCCGCTGAGCAGGCCCCACGGCCTCAACACCTCATGGTAGAACCCGGCGCCCGCGCCGGGCGTCCCCGGCACCGGCTCGCCGCCGATGAAGACCGATCCGATCGGCAGATGAAGCAGCGGAGGTCGGGAGCGGTCGGCCGGAGGCGCCGGCAGGGGATGGAGCACGGCCTCGGATGGCCTGCGCGGCGGGCGGAAGCGGTGGAATGCGGTTCTTCGGCCGCCGAGGAACTCGGACAGGCGATCGAACACCGTCTCCCAAGCTTCGTTCCCGATGGCGGCCCCATAAATCCGGCCGATCAGATCAAGAAGAATCGCTTCAACCAAAACGAAGGTCCAAAGGATGCGGTGATCGTCCGCCGGCGGAGAGCCGGCGGACGATCCTGACATTATTGTCGCTGTTTGTGGTCTTTCGGCGGCTGCAGTCTGATTTTGCCGCCGACATACTATATTGTGACTCATCCTGGACGAGGATGGGAAAGTCTTGAACGCGATTTCCCATCCTCACGGGAATCCAGGATGTCGCCCGTTACAGCACGAAGTCGGCCGCCACCAGGGCGATGTGGCCGGAGAGCACGATGCGGACATCGGCGATGCCATCGCCATTGACGTGGCCGGTGATCACCGTGTCGGTGCCGCTGAAGGCATAGGTCAGCGCGCCGGCGCCCGCGCCGCCGAAGGTGAATGCCTGGTTGCCGGCCACGCCGGTGTTGGCATCGATGGCCGAGAGGTCGATCCGGTCGGCCTGGGCGTGGCTGAAGTCGATGATCCGGTCCGGCGTTGCGACCGGGCTCTGCGTGATGCCGCTGTAGATGAAGCGGTCGGCCCCGGCGCCGCCCACGAGCGTGTCCTGCCCGGCGCCCCCGATGAGGGTGTCGTTGCCATTGCCACCGCTCAGGTAGTCGTTGCCGTCGCCGCCGGAGAGATAGTCCTGGCCGTCCTGGCCGTAGAGACCGTCGCTGCCCGCATAGCCATACAGCGAATTGTTGGCGGCCGAGCCGATCAGGGTGTCGCCATAGGTGCTGCCCTGGAGATTCTCGACGTCGTACAGCCGGTCGCCGGCGGCATCGCCGTAGTAGCCGTAGCCGGTGGCCAGGTTGACGTAGACCCCGGCGCTGCTGGCGTAATAGTCGGCGGTGTCGTTGTCGGTGCCGCCATAGAGCGCATCCGCCCCGCCCCCACCCACAAGGTAGTCGTTTCCGGCGCCGCCCGAGAGCGTGTCATCGCCGGTATTGCCGTAGAGACGGTCCGCGCCGCCGTAGCCGTAAAGCGAATTGCCGGCGGCCGAGCCGATCAGCGTGTCGCCGTAGCCGGCGCTGCCGTAGACGGTCTCGATGTCGTACAGCCGGTCGCCGGTGGCGTCGCCGTAATAGCCGTAGCCGGTGCTGAGATCGACCCAGACCCCGGCGCTGCTGCCATAGTAGTCGGCCGCATCGACGCCGCTGCCGCCATAGAGCGTGTCCGCCCCGGCGCCGCCGGAGAGATAGTCGTTGCCGCCATAGCCGGAGAGCACGTTGGCGACGGCCGACCCGATCAGGGTGTCGCCGTAGCTGGCGCTGCCGTAGACGGTCTCGATGTCGTACAGCCGGTCGCCGGCGGCATCGCCGTAGTAGCCGTAGCCGGTGGCCAGACTGACGTAAACCCCGGCGGTGCTGCCGTAGTAGTCGGCCGCATCGACGCCGCTGCCGCCATAGAGCGTGTCCGCCCCGGCGCCGCCGGAGAGATAGTCGTTGCCGCCATAGCCGGAGAGCACATTGGCGACGGCCGACCCGATCAGGGTGTCGCCGTAGCTGCCGGTGCCCTGGACGTTCTCGATGCCGAACAGCCGGTCGCCCGCGGCCTCGCCGTAATAGCCGTAGCCGGTGGCCAGGTTGACGTAGACCCCGGCGGCGCCGTTGTAGTCCGCGGTGTCGATGCCGGCGCCGCCATCCAGCCAGTCGGCGCCGTTGCCGCCCTGGAGGAAGTCGTTGTCGCCCATCCCGTACAGCGTGTCGTTGCCGTCATTGCCGTAGAGATAGTCGTTGCCGCCGTAGCCGGAGAGCACATTGGCGACGGCCGACCCGATCAGGGTGTCGCCGTAGCTGCCGGTGCCCTGGACATTCTCGATGCCGAACAGCCGGTCGCCCGCGGCCTCGCCGTAATAGCCGTAGCCGGTGGCCAGATTGACGTAGACCCCGGCGGCGCCGTTGTAGTCCACGGTGTCGATGCCGGCGCCGCCATCCAGCCAGTCGGCGCCGTTGCCGCCCTGGAGGAAGTCGTTGTCGCCCATCCCGTACAGCGTGTCGTTGCCG
>NZ_JBHYMS010000053.1:16048-50946 GCF_042743185.1 Inquilinus sp. NPDC058860
GTCGTTGCCGTAGAGATAGTCGTTGCCGCCGTAGCCGGAGAGCACATTGGCGACGGCCGACCCGATCAGGGTGTCGCCGTAGCCGCCGGTGCCCTGGACGTTCTCGATGTCGTACAGCCGGTCGCCCGCGGCCTCGCCGTAATAGCCGTAGCCGGTGGCGAGGTTGACATAGACCCCGGCGGCGCCGTTGTAGTCCACGGTGTCGATGCCGGTGCCGCCGGACAGTATGTCCGCCCCGTCGCCGCCCTGCAGGAAGTCGTTGTCGGCGCCGCCCCAGAGGTAGTCGTCGCCGGCACTGCCGTAGAGCGAGTCGGCGCCGGCATAGCCGTAGAGGTTGTCGTTGCCGGCATAGCCGTAGAGGACGTCGTTGCCCTCGAAGCCGAAGAGAGAGTCGTTGCCGTCATAGCCGTACATGACGTCGCCATCGACCGATCCGTAGATCACGTCGTTGAAGTTCGTGCCGTAATAGGTACCCATCAAAATCTCCTATTGGGGCGAACGGCCCGGCCGTGTCGGCGCAGGCGGTCCCCTGTTTCGGTCAGGACGGGTCATTGCTCCGCACAAGCGTGTCGATGCCGTTCAGGATCTGGCCGACAGCTCTTGTCGTTGTCCGGCCGGGCATGCGCCCGCCGATCCCACGATCGCGACGGCGAAGTGTGCGTCGTGTCGTGCGCCTTGCGCGGCGCGCCCCATCCGCAAGGGACCGTCGCCGCCGGAGGGGTCCAGCTCCGCAACAGAGGTGCCCCCGAGAGTCACAGTGTCCAGCGACCGGGGGCGCCTCTCAACCCCCCGGGATCGGGGGGAACAGGCGGCGGCCACCGCGTCGCTGCCGGGCAGCGATATTTTTACCCGGGCAGAATTGACGATGCCATTGCGCGCGGGTATAAGCCACGGCATCCGTCGCGCTGCGGGGAGGGGCGCCATGACCCTGCAGATTGCCGATCCATCCGTCCCGGCCCGCGCCGCCTTCCAGGGTGCCCGTCGGATCGCCGCCGGCCTGCTGACCGGGGGCTGGCCGGCCGACGTCCGGGACCATGCTCGGCGCCTGGCCGCCGGCGTGTCCGACGCGCCGCATTCGGCCTGAAGGGGAGCATCATGTCGAACGTGATCGAGCGTGGCGCCGACGCCGCCCCCGCGCCCGCACCGTCGCTGTGGAAGGCGTTCCTGCTGTTCCTCGGCCCGATGATGCTCAGCAACGTGCTGCAGGGGCTGTCGGGCACGGTCAACAACATCTATCTCGGCCAGATGATCGGGGTCGGGGCGCTGGCCGCCGTGTCCGCTTTCTTCCCGATCCTGTTCTTCTTCATCTCCTTCATCATCGGCCTCGGCGCCGGCGCCTCGGTGCTGATCGGCCAGGCCTGGGGCGCGCGGGAGCCGGAGAAGGTCAAGGCGGTGGCCGGCACCGCGCTCACGGTCACCATCCTGGGCGGGCTTGTGGTCGCCCTGTTCGGCGGCGCCTTCACCCGGTCGCTGCTGGCCGCGGTCGGCACCCCGGCCGACATCCTGGCCGATTCCACCGCATATGCCCGGATCATGCTGGTCGCCATGCCGGGGCTGTTCGTCTTCATCCTGATGTCCTCGATGATGCGCGGCACCGGCGACACGGTGACGCCGCTCCTGGTCCTGGCGCTGCAGGCCGCGATCGGCCTGGTGCTGACCCCGGCGCTGATCCGCGGCTGGGCCGGGCTGCCGCAGCTCGGCGTCCTCAGCGGCGCCTATGCCGCGATCGTCTCCTTCCTCGCCGCCCTCGCCTGGCTGGCCTTCCATCTGCGCCGCCGCGGCCATGCCCTGGCGCCGGACGCCGTCCTGCTGCGCCATCTCTGGATCGACCCGAAGATCCTGCGGGCGGTGCTGCGCATCGGCCTGCCCTCGGGCGTGCAGCTGGTGCTGGTGTCGCTGGCCGAGGTCGCGGTGCTGTCCTTCGTCAACGGCTTCGGCTCCGACGCCACCGCCGCCTATGGCGCGGTCAACCAGGTGGTCAGCTACGTCCAGTTCCCGGCGATCTCGATCGCCATCACCGCCTCGATCTTCGGCGCCCAGGCGATCGGCGCCGGGCATGTCGACCGGCTCGGCGCCATCACCCGCACCGGCCTGCTGCTCAACCTCGCCGTCACCGGCGGGCTGGTGGCGCTGTGCTACCTGTTCTCGCGCACGCTGATGGGCCTGTTCCTGACCAGCCCGCCGGTGATCGACCTGGCGCAGGACCTGCTGCACATCACGCTGTGGAGCTACATCGTCTTCGGCGTCGCCGGCGTGGTCGCCGCGGTGATGCGGGCCAGCGGCACGGTGCTGGCGCCGACGGCGATCTCGCTCTGCGCCATCCTCGGCGTCGAGGTGCCGGTGGCCTGGCTGCTCAGCCGCCAGATCGGCATCGACGGCATCTGGATCGCCTATCCGGTCGCCTTCATCGTCATGGCGCTCGGCCAGATCGCCTTCTACCGGCTGGTGTGGCGCAAGCGGGCGATCCGGCGGCTGATATGAGCGGACGGCTTGCCGCGGGCCGTACGACCGGCTAACCCGGTCGGCATGGACGACCTGCTGCGCGATCTGCGCGTCGCCGCCTGCTTCCTGACCCGGCTGCCGGCCCGCTGGCCGCAGGACGCGCCGGCGGACGCGCTGGCCCGGTCGATGCGGCTGTTCCCGCTGGCCGGGGCCGGCATCGGCGCGGCCGCGGGGCTGGCCTGGGCGCTGGCGCTCTGGCTCGGCGCCCCGCCGCTGGTCGCGGCGCTGCTGGCGCTGGCGGGCCAGGCGCTGCTGACCGGGGCGCTGCACGAGGACGGGCTGGCCGACGTCGCCGACGGCTTCGGCGCCGGCCGCGACCGCGACCGCACGCTGGAGATCATGCGCGACAGCCGCATCGGCAGCCACGGCACCCTGGCCCTGGTGCTGTCGGTCGGGCTGCGCGCCGCGGCCCTGGCGGCGACCTTCACGCCCTGGGCCGGCGTCGCGGCGCTGGCCGCGTCCGGGGCGGTGTCGCGGGCCACGGCCCCGGCGCTCCTGGCCTGGCTGCCCCCGGCCCGGCCCGACGGGCTCGGCGCCGGCGTCGGCCGGCCGCCCTCGGAGGCCGTTTTCACCGCCCTCGGCCTGGCCCTCTGCTTCGCCCTGCTGCTGCTCGGGCTGCGGCACGGGCTGGCGGCGCTGGCCCTGGCGGGACTGGCGGCCTGGGCCCTGGCCGGGCTGGCGCGGCGGCGCATCGGCGGCCAGACCGGCGACGTGCTCGGCGCCGCCCAGCAGCTGGCGGAGGTCGCGGTGCTTTGCGCTGCGGCGGCGGCATGACCACGACCCGCTGGTGGTGGGTCCGCCACGCCCCGGTGGTGAATCCGCAGAAGCTGCTCTACGGCCGGCTCGACCTCGCGGCCGACACCGGCGACGCGGCGGCGGTCGCGGCCCTCGCCGCCCGGCTGCCGCGCCGGGCGGTCTGGCTGCGCACGCCGCTGCGGCGCACCGCCGAGACCGCGGCGGCGCTGCTGGCGGCGATGGGGGAGGCGACCGTTCCCGCGACCGAGCCGGCGCTGATCGAGCAGGATTTCGGCGCCTGGCAGGGCCGGCCGAGCCGCGAGGTCTATGACGCGCTGCCGCGGCACGACCCGTTCTGGTCGCACCCCTCCGCCCATGCCGCCCCCGGCGGCGAGAGCTTCGATGCCGTGCTGCACCGGGTGCAGCCGGCGATCCTGGCGCTGTCGGATGCCCATGCGAAGCGCGACGTCGTCGCCGTCGCCCATGCCGGCACCATCCGGGCCGCGGCGGCGCTGGCGCTGGATCTCGACGGCGAGCGTGCGCTGCGGCTGGTGATCGACACGCTGTCGCTGACCCGGATCGACCGCATCCGGTCGTCCTCGGGGGCGGAGGGCTGGCGAGTCGTCGCCTTGAATCTGCCATTTGGAACGGAAAAGATGTATTGATTGTTGTGCGCTACACCACGATTCTTCATGTGGAATCTGAGGAGAGCCCGACCATGATCGACCGCCGCAAGTTTCTCCGCCTGACGGGCGCGTCGACCGCCGGGCTGGCCCTGTCGGGCACCCTCGCCGCCTGCGGCTCGAACACCTCGACGCCCGGCGACGCCCAGCTGCTGGTCGACGAGAGCCGCGGCGCGCTGCAGACGCTTCTGGCCTCGCCGGAGCTGACCCAGCTGCCGCGCTACATCCGCGGCGCCAAGGCGGTGCTGATCGCGCCGGAGCTGCTGCGCGGCGGCTTCATCTTCGGCGGCCGCGGCGGCAATGCGGTGATGATGGTCCGGATGCCGGACGGCAACTGGAGCTACCCGGCCTTCTACGGCGTCGGCGGCGGCTCGGTCGGCCTGCAGATCGGCGGCCAGGTCTCGCAGCTGGTGCTGACGATCATGACCGACAAAGGCCTGCGGGCGGTGGAGCAGAGCAGCTTCACCGTCGGCGCCGACCTGACCGGGGCGCTGTTCACCCTCGGCGCCGGCGTCGGCGCCTCGACCGGGCTCAACACCAACGCCGACATGTACGCCTTCTCGCAGAACAAGGGCCTGTTCGCCGGCGGCACGCTGGACGGCACGGTGATCAGCGAGGACCAGGGCAAGAACGACGCCTATTACGGCTTCGGCACCCCGGCCCGCGTGATCTTCCAGGGCCAGAGGAGCAACCCGGGCGCGGAGCCGCTGCGCACCCTGCTGCCGCGTTGAGGCTGGTTTCCGGCTCTGCCGTAGGTTGGGTTCGCCCCGGCGAACCCAACGTGTTGCTGCCGGAAGCCATGTTGGGTTCGCGGTCGCGAACCCAACCTACGGGCCAGGGCGTATCAGCTGTACCGCTGCTCCTGCCAGGGGTCGCCCTCGTTGTGGTAGCCCCGCTCCTCCCAGAAGCCCGGGCGGTCGGTGGCGACGAACTCGATCCGCTTCACCCATTTGGCGCTCTTCCAGAAGTACCAGCGCGGCATGATCACGCGCAGCGGGCCGCCATGCTCGACCGGGATCGGCTCGCCGTCGTGGTGGGTCGCCAGCAGCACGTCCGCCTCGGCGAAGGCGTCGAGGGCGACGTTGGTGGTGTAGGTGTCGTAGCTGTGGAAGACGACGTGCCTGGCCTCCGGCCTCGGCCGCACCAGCGACAGCAGGTGCCGGGCCGACACGCCGCGCCAGCGGTTGTCGAAGCGCGACCAGGCGGTGACGCAGTGGATGTCGGAGACGTCCTCGAATTCCGGCTGGGCCAGGATGTCGTCCCAGCGCCACACCGTCGGGGCCTCGACCAGCCCGTCGATGGTCAGCCGCCACTTGTCCAGCGGGATCTCCGGCTGCACGCCGAGATCGAGCACCGGCCAGTGTTCCACCAACCGCTGGCCCGGCGGCAGCCGGTCCCGCTCCGGATCGGAGCTGGCGCCGGTCAGCAGCCGGCCCTCGCGCGCCCAGCGCTGCTTGCTCTCGACCAGCTTCGGCCGGACCGAGCCGAGATCATCCGCCATCTTCGCCTTCCCTTGCCGCTCCGCGTGAGGACGTCCCAAAGATGGCCTCGACGGACGGGTTGATCCAGAGGGTCGGGAGGGGAAGGATGGGACGACGAACGGAACACCGCCCGCCCACAGCCCGACCGAGCCGATGATCCGCCTGCTCCGCCCGCTGCTTCTGCTCCTCGTCCTGCTCGCGCCCGGCCTCGCTGCCGGCCAGGTGCCGGGGACGTCCTCATCGACGCCGCCGGCCGCGTCCGACCAGCCGGCCGATCCCGAGCGGGTCAAGGCGCTGATCGCCACGCTGCAGGACGACAAGGCGCGGGCCGAACTGGTGGCCCGGCTGCAGCTGCTGCTGCAGACCCAGGCGCAGCAGCAGGAGGACCGCAGCGCGCTGGAGACGGTCGGCAGCCAGGCCCTGGTCGTGGTCTCGGACAAGGTGCAGGACGTCACCGGCGCCATCGCCGAGATCGGCGCCACGCTGGCGCGGCTGCCGGAGCTGGCGACCTGGAGCCGGGACCAGCTGTCCGATCCGGCGGCCCGATCGCGCTGGGGGGCGGTCTTCCTCAATGTCGCCGGCGTCATTCTCGCCGGCATCGCCGCCGGCTGGCTGGTCCGGCTGCTGCTGCGCCGGCCCTTCGCGGCACTGGACGGCCGGACCCCGGCCACGCTCTGGGGCAAGATCCCGCTGCTCCTGGCCCAGGCGGTGCTCGACTTCCTGCCGCTGATCGCCTTCGTGCTCGGCGCCTATGCCATGGCGGTGGTGCTGGACCCGCCCTGGTTCGTGCGCACCGTGGTGCTGGCGCTGGTCAACGCCGCGATCATCAGCGGCGTGGCCTTGATGCTGATCCGCCTGGTGCTGACGCCAGCACACCCGCATCTGCGGCTGGTGCCGGTCGGCGACGAGACCGCCGGCTATCTCTATGTCTGGGCCAAGCGGCTGATCTACCTGCTGGTGTTCGGCTATCTCGCGGTCTCGACCGCCGTGGTGCTGGGCCTGCCCGCCGGCAGCCTGACGGCGCTGAAATACCTGATCGGCCTGGCCGTCGCGGCGATGCTGGTGGTGCTGATCCTGCAGAACCGGCAGCCGGTCGCCGACTGGCTGCGCGGCCGCCGGCGCCGGGCCGCGGAGGGCGAGGAGGCCGGCGTCACCCGCGCCGTCGGCTCCGCCCGGCGGCGCCTGGCCGACGTCTGGCACCTCGTCGCCATCGCCTATGTCGTCGTCACCTTCGCGATCTGGGCGCTCGGCATCAATGGCGGCTTCGTCTTCGTCCTCCGGGCCACGCTCATGACCGTGCTGGTCCTCGTGGTGGCGCGGCTGGTCTCGAGCTACGGGCCGCGGCTGATCCACCGCGCCTTCTCGATCGGGCCGGAGCTGAGGTCCCGCTTCCCCGGCCTCGAGCACCGCGCCAACCGCTACCTGCCGGTGCTCGACACCGCGCTGAAGGTGGTCGTCCTCCTGGTCAGCGCCCTCGTGCTGCTCGAGGTCTGGCAGCTCGGCGGCATCGCCTGGATGGAGACCGAGACCGGCCGCGCCGTGCTGGCCAGCGTCGGCGCCATCCTGATGGTGGTGGTGACGGCGCTGGTGGCGTGGGAGGTGGTCAGCCAGCTGATCGAATACCACCTGAACCGGCACGACGCCTCGGGCAATCTGGTGCAGCGCAGCGCCCGCGCCCGCACCCTGCTGCCGCTGCTGCGCAACGCCTTCCTGGTGCTGCTGATCACCGTCGTGGTGCTGATGGTGCTGTCGGAGGTCGGGCTGAACATCGCGCCGCTGCTGGCCGGCGCCGGCGTGGTCGGCCTCGCCATCGGCTTCGGCGCCCAGACCCTGGTCAAGGACGTCATCACCGGCGTCTTCATCCTGTTCGAGGATACGCTGTCGGTCGGCGACGTGGTCCAGATCGGCTCGGACAGCGGCGTGGTCGAGAGCATCACCATCCGCACCATCCGCCTGCGCGACGAGACCGGGGCGGTGCACACGCTGCCGTTCAGCTCCGTCACCTCGATCGTCAACATGACGAAGGACTTCTCCTTCGCCGTGTTCAACATCGGCATCGGCTACGACCAGGATGTCGACAAGGTGACCGACGTGCTGCGCGACCTCGGCCGCGAGATGCAGCTCGATCCCGAATGGGCGCCGAACATCCTGGCGCCGATCGAGATCATCGGGCTCGACAAGTTCGGCGACAGCGCCATCACCATCAAGGCGCGGATCAAGACACCGCCGATCAAGCAATGGGGCGTGATGCGGGAGTTCAACCGCCGGATGAAGCGGCGCTTCGACGAGGTCGGCATCGACATCCCGTTCCCGCACCGGATGGTGCTGACCCGCAGCCTCGACCGGCCGGAAGGTGCCGCCGCGGCCGCCGCTCAGGGGGCGTCGTCATCGGGATCATAAGGGGGCGGGTCGTAATGGGAATCGTGCTTCTTGCGGGCCAGGTGCATCAGCCCGAGATTCAGGGCGATGATGCCGATCACGGCGATGCCCAGCGCGATCCAGCCATGGATGCTCATCTCCAGCCCGAACAGACTGATCATGGCCTCCCTCCCGGTGCCCTGCGGCGCATTTTCGGATGCCAAGCGCCGCTGCGATCTGTAATCTCTCTAAATCCGCCAGCAGTTCCGCGGCTAAAGAGGGTTTGAGCCATGACGCTCGAGGAGAGATGTGTCTCCGCCGGCCTGAAGATGACCGATCAGCGTCGTGTCATTCTGCAGGTGCTGACCGAGTCTCTCGACCATCCGTCGGTCGAAACCGTCTATCACCGGGCCCGCGAGATCGATCCGTCGATCAGCATCGCGACCGTATACCGCACCCTGCATCTGCTCGACGAGCTGAACCTGGTGCAGCGGCACGACTTCAACGAGAACTATTCCCGCTTCGAGGTCAATCTCGAGCATCACCACCACCTGATCGATCTTGAAACCGGTGAGGTCATCGAGTTCAAGGACCAGGAGCTGGAGACGCTGAAGGAGAAGATCGCCAAGCGGCTCGGCTTCGAACTCGTCGATCACAGGCTCGAACTCTATGGCCGGAAAAAGAAGTCCTGAGGGCTGCGGTTTCGGCGAGAAGCCCTTCGCGGAGGGCTCGGCGGACTGCCGCTGCCAGCAGGCGGTGACCCGCGCCTACAGCGAGCTGGTGGCCCGCGGCGCGCCGCGTTCGGTGGCCATGGAAGCGGCGATCCGCGTCTTCGTCTATCACCACCCCGAGGTCCCGGCCTTCCGCGCCCATGACACGGTGGAGACCTGGGTCTATACCGGTCCGCTGAACTGAGCGACATTCACGGTGCCGAAGCCCCGGGATCGTGGGCCGGGGCATGGCTGCAGAGGCTGCGGCTGCCGAGCGGGCTGGTCCTTTTCGTCTTTCTCGCGACCCATCTGATCAACCATGCGGCCGGGCTGATATCGCTGGATGCGATGGAGCGCGGCCTCGGGCTGTTCATCCTGGTGTGGGAGAGGCAGCCCGGCCTGACCGTGCTCGCGGCCGCCTTCCTGGTCCACATCGCCAACGCGCTGGCGTCGATCTGGCAGCGGCACAGCTTCCGGCTGAAGCCATGGCAGGCGGTGCAGCTCGGCCTCGGCCTGGCCGTGCCGCTGCTGCTGGCCGCGCATGTCTTCGGCACCGTCGTCGCCTTCGAGCGGTTCGGCGTCGGCACCCCTTACCGCTACGTGCTGTCGGCGATGTGGGGCGGGAGCGGCCTTGTCGCCCTGCAGCAGGCGGTGGTGGTACTGGTCGCCTGGGGGCATGGCTGCATCGGCGTGCATTACTGGCTGCGGCTCAAGCCCTGGTATCCGAAGGCGCTGCCCTATCTCTACGCCGCCGCCCTGCTGATCCCGGCGCTCGGCCTGGCCGGCTTCGTCTCGGCCGGGCTGCAGGTCCGGGATCTCGCGGCCCAGCCGGGCTGGCTCGAGGACCTGCATCGCTCGATCAAGCTGACGCCGGAGGCGCAGGCCTTCGCCGCCCAGGGGGCGCTGTGGACCCGGATCGCCATCCTGGCGCTCGTCCTGGCCGCCTTCGCCGGGCCGGCCCTGCGCGCGATCCGGGCCCGCCGCGGCGGGCCCAAGCTGTACTATCGCGACACCCGCGTGCTCGACATCATCCCGGGCGCCACCGCGCTCGAGATCATCCGCGCCGCCGGCATTCCCCAGGCCATGGTCTGCGGCGGCCGCGGCCGCTGCTCGACCTGCCGGGTGCGGGTCGGGCTGGGGGCTGAGCACCTGCCGCCGCCAGGCCCCGACGAGACGCGGGTGCTGCAGCGGATCGGCGCGCCCGAAGGGGTGCGGTTGGCCTGCCAGATCCGGCCGGTGCAGGACCTCGAGGTGACGCCGCTTTTGCCGCCGACGGCGACCGCACGCGACGGCTTCCAGGGCCCCGGCCACCGCCATGGCCAGGAGCGCGAGATCGCGGTGCTGTTCGCCGATCTGCGCGGCTTCACCCGGCTGTCGGAGCATCGCCTGCCCTATGACGTCGTGTTCCTGCTGAACCGCTATTTCGCCGCCATGGGCCAGGCGATCGAGGCGGCGGGCGGCCAGGTCGACAAGTTCATCGGCGACGGGGTGATGGCGCTGTTCGGGGTCGAATCCGGGCGCGATGCCGGCAGCCGCCAGGCGCTCGACGCCGCCCGGCGGATGACGGCGCGGCTGGCCGAGCTGAACGAGGCCCTGGCCTCCGACCTGAAGGAGCCGCTGCGCATGGGCATCGGGCTGCATGTCGGCCCGGCCATCGTCGGCGAGATGGGTTACGGCGGGGTCAAGGGCCTGACCGCGGTCGGCGACACGGTCAACACCGCCAGCCGGCTGGAAGGGCTGTGCAAGGGCTACGCGGCGGAGCTGGTGGTGTCCCAGGACCTGCTCGACCACGCCGGCGCCGACCTGTCGGCCTTCCGCGCCGAGCAGGTGGCGATCCGCGGCCGGCGCGAGCCGCTGTGCATCCGCATCGTCGGCAGGATCGCAGATCTGGCGGGGTGACGGTTTGGTCGCCCTGTGGGCTCATATGAGCCAATATCTCTTTTTCTGTCATTGCCGGGCTTGACCCGGCAATCCAGGGAACGTCGACATCTTCTGGATGCCCGGGTCAAGCCCGGGCATGACAGTCTGGGAATGGGCGGAATTGGAGCTACGCCTAGTCTACGCCGAATCTTCACCTTAAATCGTGACGCCCAGCAGCGTCTCCAGGAAGACGCGAAAGGCGGCCCAGAGGGCGGCGGAGACGGCGGCGAGAAGCGCCAGCGCGCCGGCGCTGGCCGCCCAGCCGACCGAGACGGCGATGCCGTCGCGCTCGACCAGGCCGATGGCGAAGGCGGAGATCGCCAGCGCCGGCACCATGTTGCCGAACGGAATCGGCATGAACAGTACGATCGCGAGCAGCAGGCAGGCGGCGCCGATGAAGCGGTCGGGCACCGGGCCGATCAGCAGGGAAAGGCGTGGCCGCAGCAGCCGCTCGGCCTTGGCCAGCCACGGCACCATGCGCCCGACCAGCCGGGCGAAATCGGCTCGCGCCACCGATCGCTGCGTGATCATCCGTGGCAGCCACAGCACCGGGCGTCCGATCATCAGCTGGGCGGTGATGAACAGCAGCGGCGCGCCGAGGACGGAGGAGGTGCCGGGCGGGGTCGGCAGGATGTTCGGAATCGCGAAGACCAGCATCAGCGCGCCGAAGGCCCGGTCGCCGAAGGCGGTCAGGATGTCGGCGATGGCGATGCGCTCGGGGCCCTCGGCGGCCAGATCCTGCAGCACCTCCGAGAAGCGCCGACGGCGCTTCGCCCCGGCGGGGGCGGCCCCGCCGGGGTCTTCATGCTGGATCTCGGACTGGCGGGCGTCGGGCAAGCGGCTGGTCCGGCGTGGTGGGTCCAGCCCCTGGTGTTACCGAGTCTGCCGTGACAGGCGCAAGCGTGCGGTTGTCTCAGGCGCCGCCGCTCAGGCTTCCCGCGCCGCCCACAGCAGGCCGCGATGCAGGATGGTCTTCATCGACCGGTTCTCGAACTCCTCCACCCGGTGGCCGAGCGAGCTGTAGAACACCCGGCCGGCGCCGTGCCGGCGCTTCCACACCACCGGCATGGTGTGGCCGGCGATCCAGGGCGCGTGGTCGCCGGTGAAAATGGTCTCGGCCAGCACCTCGTTGTTCGGGTCGACATGCATGTAGTACTGCTCGGACCGGTAGTCGAAATCCTCGATCCCCTGCATCACCGGGTCGTCCGGCCGGGTCACCCGCACGCGATAGTCGATGATGTTGCCGGGATGGGCCACCCACTGGCCGCCGGTCATGAACTGGTAGGCGACCTCGTTGCGGAAGGCGTCGCACATGCCGCCGTGGAAGCCGGCCAGGCCGACCCCGCTCTCGACCGCGGCGGTCAGGTTGGTGACCTCCTCCTTCTCCATGGTCGACATGGTGTAGATCGGCACGATCAGGTGCATGTCCTTCAGCGCCGGGTCGGCGAAGGCCTCGGTGGTGTCCTCGATGAACACCTCGAAGCCGTCGCCGCGCAGCATCCCGGCGACCTCATCCGCGCATTCCTTGGGGGTATGGCCGTTCCAGCCGCCCCAGACGATCAGCGCCTGCCTCGTCATCTTCCGTCTCCCTTTCGCTACTCAGGCGGCCCGGCCGAAGGCGGGCTCCACCGGCATCGGTTCCGGCCGCTCGCAGCGGCTCTCGATCTCGACCGGCCGGCCTTCGCGGCCGGACCGCTCCACCGCCTCCATCACCTCCAGCACATGGAAGGCCAGTTCGGCATTGGCGCGGTGCGGCCGGCCGGTGCGGATGGCCTGGGCCAGGTCGGCGACGCCGATGATCCGGTAGTTGCCGTCGCCATAGGCATGGCCGGTCGTCTCGGCCTTCCATTCGGTGCGATCGATGGAGACCAGCACCTCGCCGCCGAAGGTGTTCGGGTCGGGCACGCTCAGCGACGCCGTCTCGCCATAGATCTCGATCGACGCGTGGCGGTGGGCCGGGATGTCGAAGCTCATCACCATGGTGACCACGGCGCCGGAGGCGAAGGCCAGCGTGCCGGTGATGTGGGTCGGGGTGCCGACCGGCACGACCTGGCCGGCGCGCGGGCCGCTGGCGATGCGGCGCTCGGTGTAGGCGGCGGCGACCGTCCCGGTCACCCGCGCCACCGGGCCCAGCATGTTGACCAGCGTGGTCAGGTAGTAGGGGCCCATGTCGAACAGCGGGCCGCCGCCCTTGGCATAGTAGAAATCCGGGTTCGGGTGCCAGCGCTCATGCCCCGGCACCATCATGAAGGCGGTGCCGGCGACCGGCCGGCCGATCCGCCCGGCATCGATCAGGGCGCGCGCCGTCTGCTGCCCGGCGCCGAGGAAGGTGTCGGGGGCGCTGCCGACGCGCAGCCCCCTGGCCTTCGCGGCGTCCAGCAGGGTGCGGCCTTCGGCGACGCCGACCGCCAGCGGCTTCTCCGCATGCACATGCTTGCCGGCGGCGATCGCCTGCAGCCCGACCGGCACATGCGCCTGCGGCGTGGTCAGGTTCAGCACGATCTCGATCTCGGGATCGGCCAGCAGCTGCTCGATGCTCAGCGCCGCGATGCCGAACTCGGCCGCCTTGGCCTGCGCCGCCTCCGGGTTCAGGTCGGCGCAGGCCTTGACCCGCAGGATCGGGAAGTGCGGCGCCGCCTTCAGATAGGCGCCGCTGATCACGCCGCAGCCGATGATGCCGACGCCGACCGGTCTCTCGCTCATGGTCCTCTCCGCTATCGGGGCATGCCCTGGCCGTTCCAGGGCGCTTCGTAGAGCTGCCGCAGCACCAGGCTGGCCGCGCCGCGGGCCCAGGCGTCGTCGCTCCATTCATGCAGGATGATCTCGGTGCCGCGCCGGATCGGCGGCGGCACGACCCGGTCGATGGCGGCCAGGAGGGCCGGTTCCATCAGGTCGCGGGCCTGGATGGCGCTGCCGGCCACGATCACCTTGGGCGGGCTGTGCAGCGTGATCAGGTTGCCGACGGCGAAGCCCAGGATCGCGCCCGCCTGCTCGAACAGGGCGCGGATCTCGGCCCGGCCGGCCCGCGCCATCTCGCGCAGCCGGCCGATGGCGCGCGGGTCGTCCGGGGTGATCGTCCCGGCCTCGGCGCCGAGCAGTGCTCGAGCGCGGGTGACGATGCCGTGGTCGGAGACATAGGCGTCGATGCAGCCGCGCTGGCCGCAGCGGCAGGGCAGCCCGTCATCGGGCGCGTATTTGGTGTGGCCGAACTCCGTCCCCATGCCGGCGGCGCCGCGATGCACGTCGCCGTTCAGGAACAGGCCGAGGCCGACCGAATCCTCGACCGCCACCACGGCGAAGCTGTCGCTGTCCCGGCCATGGCCGAACCAGTGCTCGGCCAGGGTGACCAGATGGACGTCGTTCTCGACCGTGGTGGGAACGCCCAGCCGGTCGCGCACCATCGCCGCCAGCGGCACGTCCGGCGCGCCCAGGATCGGGGTCCAGACGCAAAGCCCGTTGCGGCCGTCGATGAAGCCGGGCAGGCCGATGCCGATGCCGCCCAGCCGGTCGAGGGCCAGGTCGGCGTCGCCGACGCAGCGGCGGATGCCGTCCTCCA
Organism: Inquilinus sp. NPDC058860; assembly: GCF_042743185.1. NCBI lineage: Bacteria > Pseudomonadati > Pseudomonadota > Alphaproteobacteria > Rhodospirillales > Rhodospirillaceae > Inquilinus > Inquilinus sp. NPDC058860. The sequence continues at coordinate 29,994 of NZ_JBHYMS010000053.1, forward strand.
GGATGTCGGCCACCACCTCCGGCGCCTGGCGGGCGACGCGGATCGGCAGCGACAGGGTCTTCACGACGTCGGCCTTGTAGTCGGTGACGGCGATGCTGATCTGGTGCGGCGCCAGCTTGACGCCGCAGACGAAGGCGGCCTCGCGGTTCAGCTCCAGCATCACCCGCGGCCGGCCGCGCGCCGCGGTGCCGACGCCCTCGACCGCCCGGGCCAGGATCAGGTTCTCCTCGATCAGCCCGCCGGTGATGGCCGAGATGGTGGCGGGCGCCAGCTCGGTGCGCTGCACGATCTCGACCCGCGAGATCGGCCCGTAGCGCCGCACCACGTCCAGCACATGGAAGCGGTTGATCGCCCGCATCAGCTCCGGATCGGCGGTCTTCATTCGGTCATGATCCGAATTTTATGGTGCGGCGCATCATGGCCCCGCCGCCGACGCGTCGTGGGCGAACGGCTTCGCCTGGTCTCGATTCAGCGCTTCCATCTCATCCGCCGGGCCATATTGTTTCGAATTCTCGGCAATCATCCGATTTTTCGATCTTGACAGGATCCACCCTAGCCGGTCTGATAAATTCGTAAAACGAAAAAATTAATCGGCGAGGGAGAAGACGCATGGAGAGGCTTCGTTCCGTCATCCGCAGCGACCGCCGCACCCTCCTGAAGACCATGGCGGCGGGGGCGGGCGCCCTGGCTGCCGGTCCGCTGCCGGCGCGACCCGCCATCGCCCAGGCGCGCGAGATCACCATGATCAGCGACGCCACCAATGCCCGCCCGATCGTCGACCGCATCGCCGCCGATTTCGAAAAGGACACCGGGGTCAAGGTCACGATCAACGGCATCGACCATGAATCGAACAAGACCGCGATCCGCAACTACCTGGTCACCAGCCCGCCCGATATCTGCTTCTGGTTCAGCGGCAACCGCATGCGCGCCTTCGTCAAGCGCGGGCTGTTCGACGACATCACCGACCTGTTCCAGCGCGAGAACTACTACGACCTGCTCGGGGTGATGACCCAGACGGTCACCGTCGACGACCGGCAATACGGCCTGCCGACCGGCGGCTCCGCCTGGGGGATGCTGTATCGCAAGGACGTCTTCGCCAAGCATGGGCTGACGCCGCCGAAGACCTGGGACGAGCTGATCGCGACCTGCGACAAGGCCGCCGCCGCCGGGCTGGTGCCGCTCGGCATCGGCACCAAGGAGCTGTGGCCCGCCGCCGGCTGGTTCGACTACCTGAACCTGCGGGTCAACGGCCTCGACTACCACATGCGGCTGATGGACGGGCAGGCGAGCTACCTGGACCCCGAGCTGACCGCCGTGTTCGACCGGTGGGAAGACCTGATCAAGCGCAACTACTACCTGCCGAACCACACCTCCTATTCCTGGCAGCAGGCGGCCTCGTTCCTGATCCAGGGCAAGGCGGCGATGTTCTTCCTCGGCAACTTCGTGCGGCGGCTGTTCCCGGAGGGCGAGGTGGAGCAGCTGGCCTTCATCCCGTTCCCGCAGATCCAGCCGGGGGTCGGGCCGTTCGAGGAGTTCTCGGTCAACTCGGTCCACATCCCGGCCCGGGCCAAGAACAAGGAGCTGGCGCGCGACTTCCTGGCCTATTTCTACCGGCCGGAGAATCTCGGCGCCTATCTGCAGCCGGACGGCAACATCCCGGCGCGCAAGGACGTCAAGATGCAGGTCGACCCGCTGATGCAGTCGGTGATCGACACGCTGCAGGCGGCCAAGGGCACCTCGCAGTTCTACGACCGCGACACCGACCCCGACATGGCCCAGGCCGGGCTGAACGCCTTCCAGGAGTTCATGGTCGCGCCGCAGCGCCGCCAGGCGATCCTCCAGCGGCTCGAGACCACGCGCAAGCGGGTGTTCAAGGCATGAGTCTGGCCACGCCGATCACTGCGCGGGATGCGGGCAGCGGGGCGCTGCGGCGACGCTGGCGGCGCCACCGCGACTGGGTCTGGCCGGTCCTGTTCCTGCTGCCGGGCGGCGTGCTGTTCGGCGTGGTGATCGTGCAGTCCACGGTCGAAAGCCTGTGGATCAGCCTGCACGACTGGGACGGGATGGGCGACAAGGTCTGGATCGGCCTGGCCAACTACGCCGAGCTGGTCGACGACCCGCAATTCTATGTCTCGCTGCAGAACAACCTGATCTGGCTGGTGCTGTTCCTGCTGGCCCCGGCCGCGGGGCTGGGCCTCGCCATCTTCCTGAACCAGAAGATCCGGGGCATGCGGCTGGTGAAGTCGCTGTTCTTCGTGCCGCTGGTGCTGGCGCCGGTCACGGTCGGCGTCGTCTTCACCTGGTTCTACGACCCGACCTTCGGCCTGCTGGCCTTGATCTTCCAGGCGGTGGGGGCGGGGGCGCCGGCCCTCCTGTCGGACGAGCGCTTCGTCACCTTCGCCGTGGTCGCCGCCGCGCTGTGGCCGCAGATCACCTTCTGCATGGTGCTGTTCCTGGCCGGGCTCAACAACCTCGACGACGACATCCTGGGCGCCGGCCGGGTCGACGGCGCCCGCGGCTGGCCGATGTTCTGGAACGTGGTGCTGCCGCAGCTGCGCCAGGTCTCCTTCATCGCCATCGCCGTCACGGTGATCGGCGCGCTGCGCAGCTTCGACCTGGTCGCGGTGATGACCCAGGGCGGGCCGTTCGGCTCCTCCTCCGTCCTCGCCTACCAGATGTACGAGCAGGCGATCTTCAGCTACCGCTTCGGCTACGGCGCGGCCATCGCCTCGGTCTTGTTCCTGATCATGGCGGTGTTCATCGCCTGGTATCTGCGCCGGATGGTGCGGGTCGAGGCGGGGGGCGGCTGATGTATCCGCTGCCGATCGACCGCGCCGGCCCCGGCGCCCGCATCGCCTATCGCGGCTCCGTCGGCCTGGTGCTGCTCTTGTGGCTGCTGCCGCTGCTGGCCATCTTGCTGACATCCATACGCAGCCTGGACGACCTGGCGGTCGGCAACTACTGGGGCTGGCCCAGCCGGTTCGACCTGCTGGAGAACTACCGCGCCGTGTTCGCCGACACGCCGGTGCTGCGCTTCATGCTGAACAGCCTGATCATCACCGTGCCCTCGGTGATCGGCGTTCTGGTGCTCAGCACCTTCGCCGGCTACGTGCTGTCGCGGCACCGCTTCCCGGGCCACATGCTGGTCTTCGCCATCTTCGTCGGCGGCAATTTCGTGCCGCACCAGATCCTGATGATCCCGGTGCGGGACCTGATGGTCCAGCTCGGCCTGTACGACAGCTTCGCCGCGCTGATCCTGTTCCACATCGCCTTCCAGACCGGCTTCGCCACCCTGTTCATGCGCAACTTCATCGCCCGGCTGCCGCACGAGCTGTTCGAGGCGGCGCGGGCGGAGGGCGCGTCGCCCGCCCAGATCCTGGGCCTGGTCGTGGTGCCGCTGCTGCGCCCGGCCCTGGCGGCGCTGGCGATCCTGACCTTCACCTTCGTCTGGAACGACTATTTCTGGGCGCTGGTGCTGACCCAGAGCGACGCGGTCAAGCCCGTCACCTTCGGCCTTGCCACGCTGCGCGGCCAGTACGTTTCGGTGTGGAATCTGATCTCGGCCGCGACGGTGGTTGTGGCGATCCCCCCGGTGGTGATGTTCTTCCTGATGCAGCGCCACTTCATCGCCGGCCTGACCATGGGGGCGGTGAAGGGCTGATGACACTCTCGACAGACGGAAAGACAGGCATGGGTACGGAAGCGAAGCTGCGTTGGGGCATTCTCGGGCCGGGCCGGATCGCCCAGGCCTTCGCCGGGGGCGTGGCCCGGTCGCGCACCGGGCGGCTGGTGGCGATCGGCACGCGCGATGCGGCCAGGCCGGGGCTGGCCGAGGCCTTCCCCGGCGCCCGGATCCACGCCGGCTACGAGGCGCTGCTGGCCGACCCCGAGGTCGACGCCGTCTACATCGCGACGCCGCATCCGGGCCATGTGCATTGGGGCATCCGCGCCGCCGAGGCCGGCAAGCACGTGCTGTGCGAGAAGCCGATCGCGGTCAACGCCTACGACGCCATGGCGCTGGTCGACGCGGCGCGCCGCGCCGGCGTGTTCCTGGCCGAGGCGTACATGTACCGTGCCCATCCGCAGACCCGGAAGCTGGCGGAGCTGGTGGCCGGCGGCGCGATCGGCGAGATCCGCATGATCCAGGCCAGCTTCGGCTTCGCCGCCAGGTTCAACCCCGACCACCGCCTGTTCGCCAACGACCTCGCCGGCGGCGGCATCCTCGATGTCGGCGGCTATCCGGTGTCGATGGCGCGGCTGGTGGCCGGCGCCGCCTCGGGCAGGCCGTTCCTCGACCCGGTGAAGGTGACCGGCGCCGGCCATCTCGGCCGCAGCGGCGTCGACGAATGGACCGCGGCGGTGCTGGAGTTCCCGGGCGGCATCGTCGCCCAGGTGGCGACCGGCGTGACGCTCGCCCTCGACAACACGGTGCGGATCTTCGGCACCGAGGGGCGGATCGAGGTCGCCTCGCCCTGGTTCTGCAGCGGCAAGGAGGGCGGCAGCAGCGCCATCGTCATCACCCGGGCCGACGGCACGGCCGAGACCGTGGCGATCGAGGAGCCGGGCTGGCTCTACGCCTTCGAGGCCGACGCCGTGGGCGACGCGGTCGCGGCCGGGCAGCGTGAAGCGGCCTTCATGACTCCGGCCGACAGCCTCGGCAACCTGAAGACGATGGATGCCTGGCGCGCCGCGATCGGCCTGGAATACGCGCTGGAGACGCCGGCCCGGCGCACTGGCCCGGTCGACGGCCGGCCGCTGCGCGCCGGCGCCATGCGCCGGATCGACCTGCCCGGCGCCGCCCGTCCGGCCTCGGCGCTCGCGATCGGCGCCGTCGGGGTGGAGAACATCAGCCAGGCCGGTATGCTGTTCGACCGCTTCTTCGAGCGCGGCGGCAACACCTTCGACACCGCCTGGATCTACCGCGCCGGCGGCTCCGACCGGGTGCTCGGCCAGTGGCTCTCCAGCCGCGGCGTGCGCGACGAGATCGTGCTGATCGGCAAGGGTGCGCATGCGCCGCTGTGCTACCCCGACGTGATCCTGCGCCAGCTGACCGAATCGCTCGACCGGCTGCACACCGGCCGGCTCGACCTCTACCTGATGCATCGCGACAACCCGGACATCCCGGTCGGCGAGTTCGTCGATGTGCTCGACGCCGAGATCCGCGCCGGCCGCATCGGCTCCTGGGGCGGGTCGAACTGGACGCGCGAGCGGCTGGACGAGGCGGCCGCCTATGCCCAGGCCAGCGGCAAGCACGGGCCGGCGACGGTCAGCAACAATTTCAGCCTGGCGGAGATGATCCAGCCGGTCTGGCCCGGCTGGATCGCCGCGGCCGACGCCGAGTGGAAGGCCTGGCTGCGGCAGCGGCGGATGCCGCTGCTGGCCTGGTCCAGCCAGGCCCGCGGCTTCTTCACCGACCGCGCCGGCCGCGACAGGCACCAGGATCCGGAGCTGGAGCGCTGCTGGTACGGCGAGGCGAACTTCCGCCGCCGCGACCGGGCGGCCGAACTCGGCGCCAGGCAGGGCCGCTCGGCCAACCAGGTGGCCCTGGCCTGGTGCCTGCACCAGGACTTCCCGGTCCTGCCGCTGATCGGCCCGCTGACGCTGGAGGAGCTGGAGGATTCGCTGCAGGCGCTCGACATCGCGCTGACGCCCGAGGAGGTGCGCTGGCTCGAAGGATAGGTCGTCATTCGGTTCAACCCGCCGCCGGCGACGGCGGCGGGACAGGGAGGAGACAATCATGAACAGGATGCTGTCGGGCCTCACGGCCCTCGCCACCGCCGGCCTTCTGTCCGGCGCCGCCATGGCCGACGTCACGGTCAAATGGTTGCACATCGAGAACACGCCGGACACGGTGGCCTGGATGGAAAGCGTCGCCCGCGCCTATGAGGCGGCGCATCCCGGCGTCACCATCCAGATGCAGTATCTGGAGAACGAGGCCTACAAGGCCAAGCTGCCGACCACGCTGCAGTCCGCGGACCGCCCGAACATCATCTACAGCTGGGGCGGCGGCGTGCTGCGCGACCAGATCAAGGCCGGGGTGATCGAGGACCTGACGGACGCGGTGAAGGGCGAATGGGCCGACCGGATCAGCCCGGCCGCGCTGGAGGCCTTCACCGTCGACGGCCATGTCTGGGGCGTGCCGGTGCTGGCCTCGCAGGTCGGCTTCTGGTTCAACAAGCCGCTCCTGGCCAAGGCCGGGGTCAAGGCCGAGGACATCAAGAGCTGGGACGACCTGCTGTCGGCGGTGAAGACGATCAAGGCCGCCGGCATCGTGCCGCTGGCGACCGGCGGCGCCGACAAATGGCCGATCCATTTCTACTGGACGCTGCTGGCCATGCGGATCGGCGGCAAGGACGCGTTCCAGGCCGCTTATACCCAGTCCGGCGACGGCTTCGACGGGCCGGTCTTCGTCAAGGCCGGCGAGCAGCTGAAGGCGCTGGCGGCGCTGGAGCCGTTCGAGCCCGGCTATCTCGGCCTGACCAACCCGCAGGCCGCCGGCTATTTCGGCGACGGCAAGGCCGCGATGCACCTGATGGGCAACTGGGACTATCTGAACGCCAAGAAGAACAGCGCCTCCGGCAAGGGCATCCCGGATGCGGAGCTCGGCTGGTTCCCGTTCCCGACGGTGGCGGGCGGCGCCGGCGCGCCGACCGACGTGCTCGGCGGCGTCAATGGCTGGCTGGTGACCAAGGGGTCGCCGCCGGAGGCGGTCGACTTCGTGAAGTTCCTGTCCAACAAGGAGAACCAGGAGAAGGCGGCGGAGCTCGGCGTCTACATCCCGGTGAACAAGGGCACGGCCGAGAAGCTGAAGAACCCGTATTTCCGGCAGATGGCCGAGAACATCGGCAAGGCCGGCTATTTCCAGGTGTTCTACGACCAGATGCTGGGCGCCAATGTCGGCCGGGTGGTGAACGACGTCACCACCGACATCGCCTCCGGCGCGACCGACCCGGAGGACGCGGCCGCCCAGGTTCAGGAAGCCTGGGAAATGCGGTGAGCGTGGAGGGGCGGGTGCGTTTTCGCAGGATCATGATCCGATGACGGTCGCCGCGACCGCCCCGGCCTTCGACCGCGCCGCCGTCCGCCGGCGCCGCCGCGTCGCGCTGCGATCGCAGGTGGCGCCGGTGGTGCTGATGCTGGTACCGGCCCTCGCCCTGTTCACGATCTTCGTGATCCTGCCGATGGGCGAGGCCGGCTTCTACAGCCTGTTCAAATGGAACGGCTACGGCAGCCCGCAGGATTTCGTCGGGCTCCGCAACTTCGAGCTGCTGCTGCGCAACCGCACCTTCTGGTCGGCGCTGACCAACACCGGGCTGATCATCGCGGTGTCGCTGGCGATCCAGCTGCCGCTGGCCCTGGCCATGGCGCTGCTCTTGGCCGAGAAGCTGCGCGGGCGGGTGGCGTTCCGCATGGTGTTCTTCCTGCCCTACATCCTGGCCGAGGTCGCGACCGGGCTGATCTGGCAGTTCCTCTATGACGGCCAGTACGGCGCCGTGGCGCTGATCTGGGGCTGGTTCGGGGCCCAGGCGCCGTTCGTGCTGGCCGACCGCACCCTGGCGATGGGGGCGGTGCTGGTGCTGGTGGTGTGGAAGTATTTCGGCTTCCACATGATGATCTACATCGCCGGGCTGCAGAGCATCCCGTCCGAGATCATCGACGCGGCCCGGATCGACGGCGCCACGCCCTGGCAGATCGCGCGCCGGATCAAGATCCCGATGCTGTTCCCGACCATCCGGCTGACGGTGTTCTTCGCCGTGGTCGGGGCGCTGCAGCTGTTCGACATGGTGATGGCGCTGACCCGGGGCGGCCCGTCCAACGCCACCCATTCGCTGGTCACCTACCTCTACACCTTCGGCCAGATGCGGATGGAGATCGGCTTCGGCAGCGCCGTCGGCGTGGTGCTGTTCCTGATCTGCGTCAGCTTCTCGCTCGTGTACCGCGGCACCCTGATGCGCGGGGATTAGGAAGGCCATGGCTGCGCCCACGCTCCGCCCCTCCCTGCTGCCGCAATACCTGGTGCTGCTCGCAGTCGCCGGCATCGTGCTGGTGCCGCTGGTCGCGGCGGCGCTGGGCGGCTTCAAGACGCTGGGCGAGCTGCGGGTCAATCCGCTCGGCCTGCCGGCCAGCTGGGACGGTCCGGTCTACTGGGAGATCCTGGGCTCGGCGCGGCTGTGGCGCATGCTGTTCAACTCCGCCGTCATCGCCGGCCTCACCGTCGGTCTCGTCCTGATCGTCGGGTCGATGGCGGCCTTCATCTTCGCCCATGTGGTGTTCTTCGGCAGCCGCATGCTGCTGAACTACATGCTGCTGGGGCTGATGTTCCCGGCGGCGACGGCGATGCTGCCGCTGTTCATCCGGGTCCGCGACCTCGGCCTGCTCGACACCTATTGGGGCGTGGTGCTGCCCCAGGTCGCCTTCGGCCTCGGCATGGCGATCCTGATGCTGCGCGGCTTCTTCCGCCAGCTGCCCCACGAGCTGTGGGAGGCGGCGCGGGTCGACGGCTGCGGCTATTTCCAGTTCTACCTGCGGATCACGCTGCCGCTGTCGCGCCCGATCCTGGCGACCGTTGCGGTGTTCTCCCTGGTCGCCAGCTGGAACAGCTACCTGCTGCCGCTGATCATGTTCAACACGCCGGAGATGTATCCCTGGCCGCTCGGGATCATGAACTACCAGGGCGAGTATTCCACCGAGTGGAACAAGATCCTGGCCTTCGTCACCCTGACCCTGGCGCCGGCGATCGTGTTCTTCCTGCTGGCCCAGCGCCACATCGTGGCCGGCCTGGCCAAGGGCGCGGTGAAGGGATAGGGGCGTTGCCTGGATGCGGGCGCTTCAGGCCGAAACGAACCGTCCGGCCTGAAGCGCCCGGGATTCAAGAAGCGAGCCCGGCGATTGTCGGTGCGGCGCCCCCCGCGGTCCGTGGCAGGACCAGGTCCGTGACCCGGTAGATGTGGAATTCGCTGCGTGAGACGGCATCGAGCTGCCGGAACTTCTCGACGAATGCCGGATCGGAGAAGAATTCGTCGACATTGCCTTCGTCGGCGATGGCCTCGATGTTCACCACGGTCAGCCCGTCCGTGCTCTTGGCGAGATTGCTCCAGAGGAATCCGGCCTTCCGCTCGGCGACATAGTGCACGACGTCCTGGATGATCCGGAACGCCTCATCCTGTTGACCCGGATGGGCGTGGATGACGTTGACGACGAAGACGGTCGCGTCCGGCCGGGGCCTGAACCCTGCCTCGATCTCTTGTGCCATGTCTTGCTCTTCAAGGGTGATCGGGCGGCCGGGACGGCTGCCCTGCGCCAGAGGTAAGACGGCGGGCATTCCGGAAAAACAGGCTATAACTTCATTCTGACCGGACTGATCGGTCCGCAATGCCGGATAGCAATGGACAATCTGAGCCGCATCCAATCCTTCGTTCGGGTTGCCGAAACCCGGAGCTTCGTCGCCGCGGCCCGGCTCCTGGGTGTTTCGGCTTCGGCCGTCGGCAAGAGCATCGCGCGGCTCGAGGAGCGGCTGAATGTCCGGCTGTTCCACCGGAGCACGCGGAGCGTCACCCTGACGGCCGAGGGGGCCGTTTTCCTGGAACGATGCCGGCGCGTCCTCTGCGAGATGGAAGCTGCGGAGGCCGAGCTGCTGCAGGCCTCCGAAGCGCCCCGCGGCAAGCTGCGCCTCAGCCTTCCCCACATCAGCATGGTCACGTCGCAGGTGCTCGCCGGGTTTCTCAGGCGCTATCCCGAGATCGAGCTGGAGCTCGACTTCACGGACCGGCTCGTCGACGTGATCGAGGAGGGCTTCGATGCGGTCATCCGCACCGGGCAGCCAGACGATTCCCGCCTGATGTCGCGTGTGCTGGGGTCGTTCCGCCACGTCGTGGTCGGATCGCCCGGCTCCGTCGCGCGATACGGCACGCCGGAACGGCCGGGAGAGCCGGGGCATCACGCCCTGCTGCTGTACCGATTCCCGAGCTCGGGAAAGATCGAGAGATGGCCGTTTCCGGGCTGGCCGGCAGCGGATCAGCCGACGATGCGGGCCGTCACCGTGTCCAACTCGATCGACGTGCTCATCACCATGGCCTGCGAAGGGCTCGGCCTCGCCTGCCTGCCGGATTTCGCCGTCCGCGACCGGCTCGCGGACGGATCGCTGTGCGCGGTTCCCGGGCAGCCCGATGCGCCATCCGGGACCTTTCGGATCCTCTGGCCCTCCAGCCGGCAGCTGTCGCCCAAGCTCAGGGCCTTCGTGGACTTCATGGCCGGGACGGCTTTCCCCCAGATCCGCTCGGCGTAAAGGTTGCGCGCGGCGGGTGCCGGCAGCCCCGGCAAGGCCGAGAGAGGGGCTACACCGGCCGGTCGCCCAGGATGGTGGCCCGGTGCATCACCCGCCGGTTCGGCAGGTAGTCGGCCAGGGCGTAGTGCTGGGTGCAGCGGTTGTCCCAGAAGGCGACGTCGCCCGCCTTCCAGCGCCAGCGCACGGTGAATTCCGGCTTCGCCACATGGTCGAACAGGAAGCGCAGCACCGCCTCGCTCTCCTTGGCCGAGAAGCCGGTGATGCGGGTGGTGAAGCCCTCGTTGACGAACAGCCCCTTGCGGCCGGTCACCGGATGGGTGCGCACCACCGGATGGATCACCGGCGGGTTCTTGTCGCGCGCGATCTGCCAGCGCTCGCGCTCCTCCGGCGCGGTGAACCGTTCCGGCGGGAAGGATTTGGCGAAGTCGTGCAGCGCCGTCAGGCCGGTCAGGAAGGCCTGCCAGGGCGGGGACAGCGCCTCGAAGGCGGCGATGCTGCTGGACCAGCTGGTATCGCCGCCAAAGGGCGGCAGCTGCTTCGCCGCCAGCACCGCGCCCAGCGGCGGGGTCTCGATGAAGGTGACGTCGGTGTGCCAGTTGTCGTTGTCCGGCTGGTTGTCCGGATGGGTGTCGAGGATGATGATCTCCGGCACCTCCGCCACATGCGGGTAGACCGGATGGACGTGCAGCGCGCCGAAGCGGGCGGCGAAGTCGCGCTGCGCCGCCGGGATCAGCTCCTGGTCCTCGAAGAACAGGACATGGTGCTGCAGCAGGGCGCGGTTGATCGCGGCGAGGGTGGCGTCGCCCAGCGGCTGCGCCAGGTCGACGCCGCGCACCACCGCGCCGATGGCGGGATTCAGGGGCTGGACGGAGAGGAGGGTCGACAGGCTGTCGGGCATGGCGGGACCTCTCTGTTTGCGGTTGTTTTCGATGGGAACGGGTGTCAGCCGCGCCCGTGCCAGGGCGTCAGCCGGCGCTGCAGCAGGCGCAGCAGGACTTCCAGCAGGAAGGCGACGGCGGCGATCACCAGGATGCCCAGCACCACCACGTCGGTGACCAGGAACTGCGCCGCGCTCTGGATCATGAAGCCGAGGCCGCTGGTGGCGGCGACCAGCTCGGCCGCGACCAGGGTCGACCAGCCGACGCCGAGACCGATGCGCACCCCGGTCAGGATCTCCGGCAGCGCGTTCGGCAGGATGACGTGGCGCAGCAGCTGCGCCCGGGTGGCGCCGAGCGACCGGGCGGCGCGCAGCCGGTCGGGCGGCACCGCGCGCACCCCGGCCGCGGTCGCGATCGCGATCGGCGCGAAGATGGCCAGGAAGATCACCAGGACCTTCGAGGTCTCGCCGATGCCGAACCAGATCACGATCAGCGGCAGATAGGCCAGGGGCGGGATCGGCCGGTAGAACTCGATCAGCGGGTCGAGGATGCCGCGCGCCACCCGGCTGGTGCCGATGGCGATGCCGACCGGAATCGCCACCACCAGCGCCAGCGCCAGGGCGGCGAAGACGCGGCCCAGGCTGGCGGCCAGGTGCTGCAGCAGCGTCGCGTCCGCGAAGCCGATGGTCGCCGTGGTGACGAGCTTGCCGAGCACGGCCTGCGGCGTCGGCAGGAAGAGAGGCGGGACGAGGCCGAGATTGGAGACGAGCCCCCACACCAGGAGGAGGCCCGCCACCGTGGCGAGGCTGATCAGCCTCGTCCCGCGGCCCATTCGTTTGCTGGGGCGCCGCTGCCGCGGGATCGGCCCCCCGCGAACGGGGGACGGCGCCGGTTTCTGGAGCACGATATCGGCCACCTAGGCCGCCTCGCGCTCGAAGATCAGGTCCATCACCTGCTCGCGCAGGGCGATGAAGCCGGGGTCGGACTTGATCCGGCGCGCCGGCTCGCCGGTACAGTATCGGCGGCCGAAATCCAGCCGCAGCTCCTCCACGATGCGGCCGGGCCGCGGTGACATCACGACCAGCCGGGTCGCCAGGAACAGGGCTTCCTCGATGCTGTGGGTGATCAGGAACAGGCTCTTGCCGGTGCGGTGCCACAGATCCAGCAGCAGCTCCTGCATCCGCTCCCGCGTCAGCGCGTCGAGCGCACCCAGCGGCTCGTCCAGCAGCAGCACCTCGGGGTCGGCGGCCAGCGCGCGGGCCAGGCCGACCCGCTGCCTCATGCCGCCCGACAGCTCCCACAGCTGCTGCCGCTCGAAGCCTTCCAGCCCGACCAGCCGCAGGATGCGCCGGGCCCGGTCGTCGCGCTCGGCCGGCGGAGTGCCGCGCAGCCGCAGCGCGAAGCCGACATTGCCCAGCACGTCAAGCCAGGGGAACAGGGCGTCGTCCTGGAAGACGACGCCCCGCTCCACCCCAGGGCCGGTCACACGAACGCCGCCGAGTGTGACCGTCCCTGCCTCCGGCGCCAGGAAGCCCGCCATCAGGTTCAGCAGCGTGGTCTTGCCGCATCCCGACCGGCCGAGGGCGACGACGAACTCGCCCGGCTCGATCGCGAGGGTGATCCGGTCCAGCGCGCGGATGTCGCCATCCGCCGAAGAATAGGTCACCGAAACGGCATTGACCGCCAGAACCGACATGGGCCTCTCCTGGCGCCCTGTTCAATTCGTCGCCGTGGCCGTTGCGACGAAGCGGGCGTCGACGTAAGGCGCGTAATCCTCCAGCGCCTGGTCGATCTTACCCTGCTCCTTCAAAAAAACCGCAGTGTCCGCGATCGCCTTGGCCGTGCCGCCGCCCAAGAGGGCCGGCCCGGCCTGCTCCGCCTTCACCGGGAAGACGCTGCCCTGCAGCAGGGCCGGGATCTCCTCCGGCTTCGCCCCGGTCAGCCTGGCGATCTTGGCGACCTCCGCCGATTCCGCGCTCCACGCCTTCGGGTCGGCGCGATAGGCCGCGTATTCCTTCAGCGTGACGTCGGCGAAGGCCTGCACCGCCTGGGGATCCGCCGCGATCAGGTCGGCCCGGGCGATCCAGGCGTCGAAGGTCGGCGCGCCCCAGGCGGCGACCTCGGTCGAGGTGACCAGGACCTTGCCGCTTTCCTTGATCCTGCCCAGCGCCGGGTCCCAGACATAGGCGGCGTCGATGTCGCCGCGCTGCCAGGCGGCCGCGATCTCCGGCGGCCGCAGGTTCAGGATCCGGACCGAGGCGGGATCGATGCCCCAGTGCTTCAGCGCCGCCAGCAGGCTGTAATGGGTGGTCGACACGAAGGGCACGGCCACGGTCTTGCCGGCCAGGTCGGCCGGCTTGTCGATGCCGGCGCCGTTGCGCACCACCAGCGCCTCGGCGGAGCCGATTTCGATCGCGACCAGGATGGTGCGGACCGGCAGCTCGCGGCTGGCCGCGGCGGCCAGCGGGCTGGACCCGACATAGCCGATCTGGACCGCGCCCGAGGCGATGGCGGCGATGACCTCGGCGCCGCTGTCGAATTTGCGCCATTCGACCGGGCGGCCGATGGCCTTCTCGTACTGGCCGTCGGCCTGCGCCACCTTCGCCGGCTCGACCGTGCTCTGGTAGGCGATGGTCAGCGGCTCCTCGGCCCGGGCGTAGTTGCCGATGACGACGGCGGCCGCACCGGCCAGCAGGGACCATCGCAGAATCTGGACGAACATTCGGGACAATCCTCGAACGGGCAGGCGCACTCGCAGGGCCGGTCGCGCATCGCTGGCGGTGAGGGGGCGCGGATCAGACGGCCGGGGCGCCGTTATGGAATGGGCGAGGGGAAACTCAGGCTTGGCGCCGACAGCCGACCGGGCAGAGACAACGGACCGAGGGCCGGCTGCTGGGATCGCAGAAGAGTGACATGGGCTTCGACTCCTCGAGACCACGAACCCGGTCGTGGCGCTTAGCGTTTGGTGACGCGGCGCAAGCTTCACGGAAAATTGCCGCGGCGCGATCCCGGACAGGACCGACGAGAATGAGGTTTTCACAGCTCGAGGAGTGAAGTCAACACTATTAACTATCAACATAGGTTGTTGGTTGAATAAATTACGCATCATAATGGTATTTATCGCGAGCACGATTCCCCTCCGGCGCCGGCCCGTCTATGGTCCGGCCATGCTCAGCCGGACCGAAGCTTCTCCCGCCCTCCTCGCCGTGACCGGACTCGACCGGCCGGTGGCGCTGCGCCGCAATGCCCGGGCGCGGCGCCTGTCGCTGCGGCTCGACCCGGCGCTCGGCGAGGTGGTGGTGGTGGCGCCGCCCCGGGTGCCGGCGCAGGTGATCGCGGATTTCGTCAGCCGCCACGCCGAATGGGTGCGCCGCCGCCGGGCCGCCATGCCCGGCCGGACGCCGTTCCTGCCCGGCGCCGAGGTCCCGATCCTCGGCACCCTGCATAAAATCATACACGACCCCGCGGCCGGCCGCACCGTGCGAATCGGGGCCGGCGAGCTCCGCATCGGCGGCCCCGCCGAGCATGTCGGCGCCCGTCTCGCCGCCTGGCTGAAGGCGGAGGCGCGGCGCCAGCTGCTGGTCCGCAGCCGGGCGATGGCGCTCAGGCTCGGTGTCACCATCGCCGCGGTGACGGTGCGCGACACCCGCAGCCGCTGGGGCAGCTGCACCTCCAGCGGGCGGCTCAGCTATTCCTGGCGCCTGTTGCTGGCACCCGAAGCGGTGCTCGACTACGTGGTGGCGCATGAGGTCGCGCATCTGGTCGAGATGAACCATTCAGCACGCTTCTGGGCGGTGGTCGACCGGCTGCATCCGGATTCCGACCGCTGCCGCGCCTGGCTGAAGGCCAAGGGACAGGACCTGCATCTCTATGGCTGATCGGGTTGCCGGGGCCGGGGGCATGCAGCCCTCGGCGATCATCGCCGTCGTCCTGACGCTGCTGACCGGCTTCGGCCCGATGTCGACGGATGTCTACCTGCCGTCGCTGCCGGTGCTGGTCACGGCCTTCGAGACGGACGTCGCCACCGTGCAGCTGACGCTCAGCATCTTCCTGGTCGGCTTCGCCGTGGCGCAGCTGGTCTACGGGCCGGTCTCCGACCGCTTCGGCCGCCGTCCGGCGATCCTGGCCGGAGTGACCATCTTCACCGCCGCGAGCATCGCCTGCGCGCTCGCGACCTCGATCGAGATGCTGATCCTGTGCCGGTTCCTGCAGGCGCTCGGCGCCTGCTGCGGCCCGGTGCTGGGCCGCGCCGTGGTGCGCGACCTGTACGGGCCCGAACGCTCGGCCCGCATCCTCGCCTACATGTCGATGTCGATGGCCCTGGCGCCGGCGATCGGGCCGATCATCGGCGGCGTGCTGCAGCAGGCCTTCGGCTGGCAGGCGACCTTCTGGCTGCTGGTCGGGTTCGGCGCGCTGATGCTGGCCTCGGTGCTCGGGCTGCTCGGCGAAAGCAACCGCCATCGCGACCCGCTGGCCACAAGCCCGACCCGCCTGGCCCGCAACTACGCCAGCCTGCTGCGCCACCGCCGCTACATCGGCTACGTGCTGATCGTCGCCTGCAGCTACAGCGCGATCTTCACCTTCATCTCCGGCTCGTCCTTCGTGCTGTCCGGCATGCTCGGACTGTCGCCGCCGGTCTACGGCGCCTCTTTCGGCGCGGTGGTCGCCGGGTACATGCTCGGCAGCTTCGGCTCCGGCCGGATGACGCTCCGGCTCGGCATCGACCGGATGATCGCGACGGGCACGCTGCTGATGCTGGCCGGCGCCGTGGCGATGGCGGGGCTGGCCGCCGCCGGCGTGTTCGCCGTCTGGGCCGTGATCGCACCCTTCTTCCTGGTCATGATCGGCGTCGGCCTGACCCTGCCCAACGCCATCGCCGGGGCGATCGCGCCGTTCCCGACCATGGCCGGCACCGCCTCGGCGCTGATGGGCTTCCTGCAGATGACGCTGGCCGCCCTGGTCGGCATCGCCATCGGCCACGCCACCGGCAGCGACGGACTGCCGATGGCTGTGGCCGTGCTGCTGACGACGCTCGGGGCGCTGGCGGCCTTCCGCTTCCTGGTCAGGTCTTCGACCGAACCGCCAGCCGGAACGGCCTGATCTCGATCTCCCGCCATACCCCGCCGGTGACATAAGGGTCGGCGGCGATGACGGCGTCCAGCGCCGCCCGGTCCGGCACCTCGTAGATCACGCTGGAGCCGATCATCCGGCCCTCGTCGTCCAGGATCGCGCCGCCGGCGACGATCACGCCCTCCTCGGCGTACCGGCGGGCGCCGACCAGATGCTGCTCGCGTGCCGCCAGGCGCCGGGCCGGGGCCTCGGCGTCGTCGCCGTCCTTCGCGGTCACCAGGAACTGCATGGCTCTCCTCCTTCGTCGATCCGGCGAGCATAGCGGCGTTCGGCCCGGTCGCAACCCGCCCGGCGATCTGCTACCCAGGGGGCAGGACATCCGGGTGGAGGACGAGATGAAGGTCGAGGGTCTGGCGGCGGTGGTCACCGGGGCGGGGTCGGGCATGGGGGCGGCGACCGCCCGCGCCCTGGCCGCGGCGGGCGCCAGGGTGGCGCTGCTCGACCTCAACCGCGACGCGGCCGCGGCGGTGGCGCGCGAGATCGGCGGCCTGGCCGTGGCCTGCGACGTCGGCGACGGCGAGTCCGTGGCCGCGGCGCTGGAGCAGGCGCGGGCGGCACACGGCACGGCGCGGATCGCGGTGGCCTGCGCCGGCATCGCCCCGGGCGCCCGCCTGGTCGGCCGCGACGGGCCGCACGACCCGGCGCTGTTCGAACGGGTGATCCGGGTCAACCTGCTCGGCACCTTCCACCTGCTGCGCCTGACTTCCGCGGCCATGGCGGCGGAGGAGCCGCTGCCGGAGGCTGCCAGCGCCTCGGGCGAGCGCGGCCTGTTCGTCGCCACCGCCTCGGTCGCGGCCTATGAGGGCCAGGTCGGCCAGGTCGCCTATTCCGCCTCCAAGGGCGGGGTGGTCGGGCTGACCCTGCCGGCGGCGCGCGAGCTGGCGAAGAGCGGCATCCGGGTGATGACGGTGGCGCCGGGGCTGATCGGCACGCCGATGATCGAGGCGATGCCGAGCCAAGTTCAGGACAGCCTGATCGCCACCACCCTGTTCCCGCAGCGCCTGGGCCGGCCGGAGGAGTTCGCCCGGCTGGTCCTCCACATCGCCGCCAACGAGATGCTGAACGGCTCGGTGATCCGCCTCGACGGCGCCGTGCGGCTGGCGCCGCGATGAGCAGCTTCCCGAAACCGGGCTTCACCGAGCCGCCGTCGACCGACGACCTGATCGAGCTGGCGGAGGAAGGCTTCGAGCGGATCCCGGCGCGGCTGCGGGCCATGGTCCGCGGCGTCGCCATCCAGGTGGTCGATTTCCCGGACGACGAGACGCTGGACGAGATGGGGCTGGAAAGCCCGTTCGACCTGCTCGGCCTCTACACCGGCACGCCGTTCGGGCAGAAGACCTTCGCGATCGCGACCCGGCCCGACATGATCTTCCTCTACCGCCGGCCGATCCTCGACTACTGGTGCGAGACCGGCGAGGATCTCGGCCATGTCGTCCGCCATGTGCTGATCCACGAGATCGGCCACCATTTCGGCTTCTCCGACGACGACATGGAGGCGTTGGAGCGGGAGGCGGACGGAGAGGGCTGAGGCCTCACCCCTCCAGCAGGTGGCCGAAGGCGCGCAGGGGGCGCACGCGGTCGCAGACGATCTTGACGATCGCCAGCATCGGCACGGCGAGGATCGCGCCGGGCACGCCCCACATCCAGTACCAGAAGATCAGGGCCAGGATCACCACCACCGGGTTGATGGTGAAGCGCCGCGCCAGCACCGTCGGCGTGATCCATTCGCCCTCGGCGACATGGATGCCGAGATACAGCAGGGCGGGCAGCGCCGCGGTCCAGACCGGGCCTTCGGCCACCAGCCCGACCGCCAGGAACAGCACCATGCCGCAGATCGGGCCCAGGATCGGCACGAAGTTCAGGCAGAAGGCGACGGCGCCCCACAGCACCGCCGCCGGGATGCCGCAGGCCCACATCACCAGCCCGGTGGCGACGCCGACCAGCGCGTTGATCACGGTGACGGTCAGGAGATAGGAGGACAGGTCGCGCTCGATCTGCAGTGAGATCGACACCGCCTCCCGCTTCTCCACGAAGGTCGGCAGGATCTCGACGAAGCGGCGCAGGAAGGTCTCGCCGAACACCAGCAGGTAGAACAGGACCAGCAGCGTCTCGAACAGATGCGAGGCAATCAGCCCGGTGCCGGCGAAGACCGCGGTGACGATGTCGGTCGGGTGCGCCAGCAGCGAGCCGGCGTCGCCGAAGCGCACGCCGATCTGCTCCAGCCGCGCCGCGAAGCTCTGCAGCGGCTGGGCCAGAAAGGCGAATTTCGCCTGCAGCGCCGGCCATTCGTTCGGCAGGTTGCCGGCCCATTCCGCGGCCGGGCTGGTCAACAGCGTGCCGATGCCGACGGCGATCAGCAGCAGCAGCGCGATCGCGGCCAGCGCGGCGATGGCCCGCGGCACGCTCACCCGCTCCAGCAGGCGCACCAGCGGCTGCAGCAGCAGCTTCAGCACCACGGCCAGCACCACCGGCAGCACGATATCGCGGGCGAACAGGAGCGTGCCGAGCACGGCGAGGAGGCAGAGGACGCCGAGAAACACCGTCTTCGGGTCGTCCGGCAGCGGCATCTCCGGAATATGGCCGTTGCCGTTGCGGCTGTTCGGCGCCGGAAGCTCGGCGGGAACCTTCGGCTGTTCGATGTTCATCCGGGTCGATCCTGGGGCGAATCCGAGAACGGCGGAAGGGTCGTCACCGTTCCCCCGTGAGTGCCGCCGCGGTTCTAACCCGCAGAACCGGCAGAAGTTCTGCCTCGAACCAGGGATTGCGCCGCAGCCAGGCGGTGTTGCGCCAGCTCGGATGCGGCAGCGGCAGCATATCCGGCAGGTGGTCGCGCCAGGCGGCGACCGTCTGCGCCACGCTCGGCCGCCGTCTCGGGCCGAGATAGAAGGCCTGGGCCATGCTGCCGACCAGCAGGGTCAGCCGGATCCCGGGCAGCAGCGGCCGCAGCCTGGGATGCCAGGTCTCGGCGCAGATCCGCGGCGGCGGATAGTCGCCGCCCTTGGGGTTGGTGCCGGGGAAGCACAGCCCCATCGACACCAGCGCCACCCGGTCCTCGTCGTAGAAAGCGTCGCGGTCGAGGCCGAGCCACTGCCGCAGCCGGTCGCCGCTGGCATCGGTCCAGGACAGGCCGGAGGCGTGCACCCGCGCGCCCGGCGCCTGGCCGACGATCAGCAGCCGGGCGGTCGTGGTGGCGCGCAGCACCGGGCGCGGCGCATGCGGCCACCGGCCGGCGCAGATCCGGCAGGCCCGGGCCGCCGCCAGGGCCTCGGCCAGGGTCTCGGTCATCGGTCCGCCAGTGCCCGGGTGGAGAGCAGTTCCTCCACGAACTCCGGCACCAGCACGGTGGCCGGGCCGTGGCGGCGGATCCCGAACAGGTCGGAGACCTGGCCCGGCTCCAGGTTCAGCTCGATCGTCAGCGCCCCGGCGTCCAGCGCCTGGTGGACGAAGGCGGCGGCCGGGTAGACGGTGCCGGAGGTGCCGATCGACACGAACAGCCGGCAGCCGGCCAGCGCCGCCTCGATCTCGTCCATCGCCCGCGGCATCTCGCCGAACCAGACCACGTCCGGCCGCATCCCGCCGGCCTCGCCGCAGCCGGGGCAGGGCGTGTCGACCGACAGGTCGCCGGCCCAGGCGCGGCCGGCGTCGCAGGACAGGCAGCGGACGCGGCCGAGCTCGCCATGCATGTGGATCAGGTGGCGGCTGCCGGCGCGCTCGTGCAGGTCGTCGACATTCTGGGTCACCAGCAGCACCGGGCCCGGCCATTCGCGCTCCAGCCGCACCAGCGCGGCATGCGCCGCGTTGGGCTGCACCGCGGGATCGGCCAGGGTGCGGCGGCGGGCGTTGTAGAAGCCGTGCACCCGGTCCGGGTCGCGGGCGAAGGCCTCGGGCGTGGCCACATCCTCCAGCCGGATTCGGGTCCACACCCCGCCGGCGTCGCGGAAGGTGTCGAGGCCGCTCTCCTTCGAGATGCCGGCCCCGGTCAGGATCACGACCGGATCGCCGGTCCCTATGGGCTTTGCGCGCGTCATGCGCCGATCATGGCGGGGCCGCCGGCGAGGCTCAACGGCTCTTGTCGCCGCGCCGCGGCCCCCAATCTTTGCGCTATGACCATCGCCGCACTCCCCGCCCCGCTGCCCCTGCCGCCCGGAGCCCTGGCCGAGCTGGCCGCGGCGAAGGCGGTGCTCGACCACGACACGCTGGTGGCGCGCCTGTCGGCCCTGGCCGGAACTCCGGTCGAGGCGCTGAAGCGCAACCTGCCGTCCGGCGTGCAGACTGTCCTGGACGCCGCCGTCCGCCGCGCCCTGGCCACGGCGCTCAGGGCGGCCTTGCGCAGCGGCCCCGGCCGCCGGATGCCGCGCGGGCCGGAAGCCTGGCTGCATCGCGGCCTGGCCGCGGCCAGCGGCGCCGCCGGCGGCGGCTTCGGCCTGCCCGGCACGCTCTTGGAGCTGCCGGTCTCCACCGCCCTGCTGCTGCGCCAGATCGCGGCCGAGGCGAAGGCGGCGGGCGAGGACCCGTCCACCCCCGAAACGGCGATCGAATGCCTCAAGGTCTTCGCCATGGGCCGGCCCGACCCGGCCGACGACGCGGTCGAGACCGGCTATCTCGCCACCCGGATCGCGCTGGCCCGGGTGGTGCCGAACGCCACGGCCTCGGTGATGCC